>CBDTYJ010000024.1:0-17467 GCA_965364575.1 uncultured Gammaproteobacteria bacterium | reverse complement strand
TTGGAGCAGGCCACGCGCAGACGCAGGTCCGGGGCCGCGAATTCCAGCAGTTCGAGATCATGGATCGTGACCCGGCGCGCGGGACGATCGACCGTGCCCCCCGCCCGGGCGATGCGGTAGAGCCGTTTCCCCTCGTGTTTGAGGGCCGAGTACATGGGCGGCACCTGATCGATCTCGCCGCGGAAGGTCGCAAGGACCGATTCGATCTCCTCGACGCTCAGGGGACCCGGATCGCGACGCTCGATGATCTCCCCCTCGGCGTCGCCGGTGGACGTCCGCTCGCCCAGGCGCCCGGTCACTTCGTAGGTCTTGACCGCGTCCAGCAGCCGTCCGGAGAGCTTGGTGGCTTCGCCGAGACACAGGGGCAGGACGCCGGTCGCCAGGGGATCGAGGCTGCCGGTGTGGCCTGCCTTGCGGGCCCGGAACAGCCGCCGGACGATCTGCAGGGCGCGGTTCGAGGTCATCCCGGCCGGCTTGTCCAACACCAGGAGACCGGTGACCGCTCTCCGTGGTGTCCGGCGTTCAGTCACCGTCCTGTTTGCCCCGGTCCCGCGCCACCGCTTCGTCGATCAGGCTGGTCAGCCGGGCACCGCGGCCGATACTCTCGTCGTGCTCGAAATGCAGGGCAGGCACCTGGCGGATGCGCATGCTCCCGCCGAGCTGGTGACGGATAAAACCGGCCGCCCGGACCAGCGCCTGTCTGGCCGGCTCGGGGTCGTCATCAGGATTGAGCAGGCTGAAGTAAACCTTGGCATGGGACAGATCGCCGGACACATCGACGCCGGTGATGCTCAGGAACTGCAACCGGGGATCATTGAGTTCCCGCCGCACGATCTCGCTGAGGTTGCGACGCATCTGCTCGGCGACGCGCCGGTTGCGGCCAAATTCCTTGCTCATCGGGACCCGCCCTGATCGCTCCTGCCGCGCGGCTAGAGAGTCCGGGCCACCTCGATCCGCTCGTAGCACTCGATCTGGTCGCCGATCTTCACGTCGTTGTAGTTCTTGACCCCGATACCACATTCGGTTCCGGCGCGGACTTCGTTGACGTCGTCCTTGAAGCGGCGCAACGATTCCAGCTCACCTTCGTAGATCACGACGTTGTCGCGCAGGACGCGGATCGGATTGTTGCGCCGGACCAGTCCGTCGACGACCATGCAGCCGGCGATGGCTCCGAGCTTCGGCGAACGGAACACGTCGCGCACCTCTGCCAGACCGACAATCTGCTCGCGGATCTCGGGCGACAGCATGCCGACGATGGCCGCCTTAACGTCGTCGATGGCCTCGTAGATGATGCTGTAGTAGCGGACGTCGACACCGGTCTCCTTGATGGCGTTCCGGGCCGCACCGTCAGCACGGACGTTGAATCCGATGACGATAGCGGAAGACGCTGCCGCAAGATTGATGTCCGACTCGGTGATGCCGCCGACGTTGCTGCCGATGACGTTGACCGACACCTCGTCGCTGGAGAGCTTGGTCAGGGCGTCGCGCAGCGCTTCGGCGCTGCCCTGGACATCCGCCTTGATCAGAATCTGCACCGTGTCAGAGGCGCCCTCCTCCATCCGCGAGAAGACGTCTTCGAGCCGCGCGGCCTGCTGCTGCGCCAGCTTGACGTCGCGCTGCTTGCCGTGGCGATGGGAAGCCACTTCGCGGGCCTGCCGCTCGCTTTCGAGCACGATAAAATCGTCGCCGGCGTTCGGGGTCCCGGAGAGGCCCAGCACCTGGGCCGGCACCGAGGGGCCGGCCTCTTCGATGGTCTGGCCGTGCTCGTCGAACATCGCCCGCACGCGGCCGAATTCCTCGCCGGCCAGCATGATGTCGCCGTTCTTGAGGCGGCCCTGTTTGACCAGTACCGTCGCCACGGCGCCGCGGCCTTTCTCCAGACTGGACTCGACCACCACGCCCGCCGCCGGGCCGTCGGGCACCGCCTTCAATTCGAGCACTTCGGCCTGCAGCACCAGCGCCTCGAGCAGGGCATCCACGCCCTCACCGGTCTGGGCCGAGACGTTGACGAAGATAGTGTCGCCGCCCCATTCCTCGGGGATCACCTCATGCTGGGACAACTCGTTGCGGACGCGCTCGGGATCTGCCGCCGGCTTGTCGATCTTGTTGACCGCCACCATCAGCGGGACGCCCGCCGCCTTGGCATGCTGGATGGCCTCGATGGTCTGCGGCATGACGCCGTCATCCGCCGCCACCACCAGGATCACGATATCGGTGACCTGGGCCCCACGGGCACGCATGGCCGTGAAGGCCGCGTGGCCCGGCGTATCCAGGAAGGTGACCTTGCCCTTGTCCACTTCCACCACATAGGCGCCGATGTGCTGGGTGATGCCACCCGCCTCGCCGGCGGCCACGTGGGTCCGCCGGATATAGTCGAGCAGGGAGGTCTTGCCGTGGTCCACATGTCCCATGATCGTGACCACCGGTGCCCGGGGCTCGGGTTCGCCCTCGGCCTTGGCCGCCTCGGCGACCACATCCTCGACCTGGTCCTCTTTGAGCAGCTTGACCTTGTGGCCCATCTCCTCGACCACGATCTGCGCCGTATCCTGGTCGATGACCTGGTTGATGGTCGCCATGGCGCCCATGCCCATCATGGTCTTGATCACCTCGCCCGCCTTGACCGCCATCTTCTGGGCCAGCTCGGCGACGGTGATCGTCTCGGGCAGCGCGACTTCTCGGACGACCGGCGCGGTCGGCCGTTCGAAACCGTGCTGGCTGTCGACCGACACGGACACCGGGCGCCGGTGGGTGGGACGCTTGCGGCGGCGCCCCGGCTTGGAGCCGGGCACAACGTGCAGTTCCTTGCGGCCATAGCGCGTCGCGGGCTTTTCCTTCTTGGTCCGCTCCGTCTGGGCCCGCTCGCGGGCCTCGCTGGCGCGCCTGGCCTCCTCCTCGGCCTGGCGGCGTGCCTCTTCCTCGGCGATCCGGCGCGCCTCTTCCTCGGCCTTGAGGCGATTCTCTTCCTCTTCCCGTAGACGGTCGGCCTGCTCCAGTTCGCGCTTGCGGGCCTCTTCTTCGCTGCGCTTCTTCTCTTCTTCCGCTTCCCTGGCCCGCTGCTCTGCAAGACGCGCCTCTTCCTCGGCCTGGCGAGCCTTGTCCAGCTCTTCCTGCTGCTGGCGGGCCTGCTCTTCCAGCACGTCACGCTTGACGTAAGTGCGCTTGCGCCGCACCTCGACGTTGACCGTGCGGGAACGACCCTGGGTCGCGCTCTGCCGCAGTTCGCTCTGGGTCTTGCGCTTGAGCGTGATCTTGCGCGGCGCGGCGCCCTCGCCCTTGCGGCCGTGGCTTCGGCGAAGATAGGTCAGCAACTCGAGTTTGGCATCATCGCTGATCCTGGCGTCCGGGCCGCCCACCTCGATCCCTGCCTCCTCGAGCTGGACAAGAAGCCGCTCGACCGGCACTTTCAGAACTTCGGCAAACTGTGTGACAGTGACGTCAGCCATGGGTAATCCGTCCTCGGTAATCAGGCGCTTTCCTGGGCTTCGGCTTCCTCGAACCAGTGAGCGCGCGCGGCCATGATCAGCTCCGCCGAGCGCTCCGGATCCAGTTCCTCGATATCTTCGAGTTCGTCCACCGACTGCTCGGCAAGATCCTCTCGGGTCACGATGCCCCGGCTGGCAAGCAGATACGCCAGTTCCTTGCTCATGCCCTCGAGACTCAGCAGATCCTCGGCGGGCTCAGCCTTGTCGATCTCTTCCTCGGTCGCGATGGCCTGGGTAATGAGGACGTCACGGGCACGGGTGCGAAGCTCGTTGACGATCTCCTCGTCGAATTCCTCGATCTCCACCAGTTCCGGCACCGGCACGTAGGCGATCTCCTCGATAGTGGAGAAACCCTCCTGCACCAGGATCATGGCCACTTCTTCGTCGACGTCGAGCTGCTTGCGGAAGCGCTCGCCCAGCTCCTTGGCCTCCCGTTCGCTCTTCTCGTCCGCATCCTCCGCCGTCATGACGTTGAGTTCCCAGCCGGAGAGTTCGCTGGCGAGGCGGATATTCTGCCCGCCGCGGCCGATGGCCTGGGACAGTTTGTCCTCCTCCACCGCCACGTCCATGCTGTGCTCGTCCTCGTCGACGACGATGGAGACGACCTCTGCCGGCGACATGGCATTGATCACGAATTGGGCCGCGTTGTCATCCCAGAGGATGATGTCCACCCGCTCACCTGCCAGCTCGTTGGAGACGGCCTGGACCCGGGACCCGCGCATGCCGACGCAGGCACCGACCGGGTCGATGCGCTGATCGAGGCTGCGAACGGCGATCTTGGCCCGCAGACCCGGGTCCCGCGCCGCAGCCAGGATCTCGATCAGGCCCTGGCCCACCTCCGGCACCTCGAGCTTGAACAGCTCGATCAGGAATTGTGGCGAGGTCCGGGTCAGAAAGAGCTGGGGCCCGCGGAGCTCGGAGCGGACCTCGCACAGCAGGCCCTTGATCCGATCCTGAGGCCGCACCGGCTCCCGCGGGATCATGTTCTCGCGCGGGATAAACGCCTCGGCGTTGCCGCCCAGATCCACATAGATGCCGTTACGGTCGACACGCTTGACCAGGCCACTGACCATCTCGCCCACGCGTCCCTCGAACTCCTCGACGACCTGGGCGCGCTCCGCCTCGCGGACCTTCTGCACGATAACCTGCTTGGCCGTCTGGGCAGCGATGCGTCCGAAGGCGATGGATTCCATCGGCTCCTCCACATAACCGTCGACTTCGGCCTCGGGATCCATATCCAGCGCGTCTTCGAGACGCAGCTCGTGATCCGGCTCCTCCAGCTCGGTGGAATCGTCAGCGAAAACCTTCCAGCGGCGGAAAGTCTCGTATTCGCCGGACTCCCGGTCGATCGCCACCCGCACGTCGATGTTGTCGCCGTGTCGCTTGCGCGTCGCCGACGCGAGCGCCGCTTCGATCGCCTCGAAGATGATCTCTTTCTCGACGCCCTTCTCGTTGGAGACGGCGTCGACAACCATCAGGATTTCCTTGTTCATCGTCATTGTCAGTCCGTTAGCACCTGCTATTTGACCTTGATCTCCGGAGCCAGCCGGGCCATCGCGATATCGTCGATCGGCAGCTCATACGACTCGCCATCCACCTCGACGAACACCGAACCCTGGGCGACCTCCTCCAGCGTGCCGGCGAACCGGCGACGCCCCTCGGGCGTGGGCTGGCCGAGCTCGATCCTGACCCGCTCTCCCACGAAACGCTCGAAATCCTCGCGCCGCCGCAAGCGGCGGTTGATCCCCGGTGACGACACCTCGAGGGTGTAGTGCCCCGGGATCGGATCCTCCACATCCAGTACCGCGCTGACCTGGTGACTGACCTTCTCGCAGTCATCCAGCGTCACCCCGTCCGCGCTGTCTATGAACAGTCGCAGCGTCCCGCCGCGCCCGCCGAGATGCAGCTCCAGATCCACCAGTTCAAAACCCAGTGCCTGGACATCCGGCTCCAGCAGCGCGATCAGTTCAGCCACGTCCGTCATCATGCTTCCAAACGAAAAGTGGGCCCTGTCGGCCCACTTCCCTAGTCCTCCGGATCGTGCCCCAGCTCGTCACGGGCCGCCCGGTTTCACCTCGACGGCAGTCCTGCCGTCCGAGACAAATAAAAAGCCCCAGCGGGGCTTTTACGAAAAAGCTGGTAGCGGGGGCAGGATTTGAACCTGCGACCTTCGGGTTATGAGCCCGACGAGCTGCCAGACTGCTCCACCCCGCAATCGCCGAGCAGCATTATACAAACTGCCCGCGTCATTTCCAACACCTGCCTGCCCCCAGCAGACGGGCCCGGCGGATCAGAAGCTAAGCATCTGATTGCATAAGGATATCAGGCCCTGGGGCCAGATGCCGAGGATCAGGATGAGGAGACCGTTCAGGCTCAATACCAGACGCAGGTCCGGTCCTGCCGCGAGTGCGTGATCATCCCCGGGTGGGTCGAAATACATCAGCTTGACGACCCGCAGGTAGTAGAAGGCGCCGATCACGGAGAGCACGACGCCGTACACGGCCAGCCAGGTCAGACCCGCCTCCACCGCCGCGCCCAGCACCGCCAGCTTGGCCCAGAAGCCCAGGAACGGCGGCACGCCGGCCATGCTGAACATCACCACCATCATGACGCCAGCGAACCAGGGGCTGCGGGCGTTCAGGCCACGAAAATCATCCAGCGCCTCGGCCTCGAATCCGCGCCGGCTGAGCAGCAGGATCATGCCGAAACCGGCGGTCGCCATGATCACGTACGCCAGGGTGTAATACATGGCGGATTCATAGCCGTCCGCGGTGCCGGTCAGCACCCCCATGAGGATGAAGCCGACGTGAGATATGGTGGAGTAGGCCAGCATGCGCTTGAGATTACTCTGGGCGATGGCGGCCACGTTGCCGAGACCGATCGACAGGACACTCAGGACCAGCACCATGCCGCCCCAGCTCGATTGCAGCGAACCCAGACCCTCGATCAGGACCCGCACCAGCAGCGCGAACGAGGCCAGCTTGGCGGCGGAGCCGATAAACAGCGTGACCGAAGTGGGCGCACCCTGGTAGACGTCCGGGATCCACATGTGAAACGGCACCGCGCCGAACTTGAAGGCCACCCCCACCAGGATGAAGGACAGGCCGAACAGAAGATGCACATTGAGACCATCCAGGGTGCGGACGGCGCGTCCGATCTCGCCGAGATCCAGCGATCCGGTGAGCCCGTAGATGATCGAGGTACCGAACAGGAAGCAGCCCGATGCGATGGCGCCGAGGACGAAGTATTTCATCGCCGCCTCCGCCGCCAGCGGATCGTCGCGACTGAATGCCACCATGGCGTAGAGACACAGGGACAACAGCTCCAGACCCAGATACAGCGTGAGCATGCTGTGGGCCGAGATCATCACCATCATGCCCAGAGTGGCGAACAGCCCGAGCAGATAGTACTCGCCCTGGAACAGGCCCCGGTCGCGCAGATAGTCCTTGGAATACAGGAACACCACCGCCACCACACCGTAGCTGAACAGCTTCAGCACCCGCGCCAGCGGGTCGGAGACGAAGGTGCCGCTGAAGGTGAGCAGCCGTCCGTCCGGCACCACGGATGCGGTCAGCCACGCGGCCAGGGCCAGGGTCAGCATGCACAGGCTGTAGGTGACCCAGCGCTGCCGGTCCTTGAGGAACAGGTCTACCACCAGGATCAGGCAGGCCATGCCAAGCACGGCGATCTCCGCGGCAGCCGGCAGGAACGCAGGCATGGTGAATGCAGGCGCCGGATTCATAGCTTGGATTGCACCATCTGCTCGAGCAATTGTTGAAGGGTCGGGCCCATGACTTCCAGCAGCGGCGCCGGCCACAGGCCCAGCAGGAGCACCGCGAACGCCAGTATGCCCAGCACCAGTAACTCCCTGGCACCCAGGTCGGTCAGGCCGGCCACGTTGTCGTTGGCGATCTCGCCGTAGAGCACCCGGCGCACCATCCACAGGGTGTAGGCCGCCCCCAGGATCAGCGTGGTGCCGGCCAGGAACGCGTACCAGACATTGGCCTTGAAGCTGGCCAGGATCACAAGGAACTCGCCGACGAAGCCGGAGGTGCCGGGCAGACCCGCGTTGGCCAGGGCGAAAAGCACCATCAGCGCGGCGAATCGCGGCATGGTGTTGGCCACGCCGCCGTAATCCGCGATCTGGCGGCTGTGGACCCGGTCATAGAGCACGCCCACGCAGAGGAACATGGCGCCGGAGATCAGCCCGTGGGAGATCATCTGCACCATCCCACCCTCCAGTCCCATGACCGCGCCACTCAGGGCGCCCGTGCGGATCTGGATGGAATAGGCGAGGAAGAAACCCAGCGTCACGAAACCCATGTGGGCGATGGACGAATAGGCGATCAGCTTCTTCATGTCCGCCTGGACCAGGGCGACGAAACCGATGTAGACCACCGCGATCAGGGACAGGCCGATGATCAGCCAGTCCAGCGACATGCTGGCGTCCGGCGTCACCGGCAGGCTGAAGCGCAGGAAACCGTAGCCTCCCATCTTCAGCATGATCGCCGCCAGGATCACCGACCCGCCCGTGGGCGCCTCGACATGGGCGTCGGGCAACCAGGTATGGACCGGCCACATAGGCACCTTGACGGCGAAGGCGATCAGGAAGGCGAGGAAGATCAGGACCTGTTCCCGCATGCCCAGGCCCAGTGCCTGGAAGGCACCGATCTCGTAGCTGCCCGACTGCAGGTACATATAGATCAGAGCCACCAGCATCAGCACCGACCCGAGGAAGGTGTAGAGGAAGAACTTGAGGGTGGCGTAGACGCGCCGGGGGCCGCCCCAGATACCGATGATGATGAACATCGGGATCAGCATGGCTTCCCAGAAGACGTAGAACAGCATCGCGTCCAGGGACGCGAACACGCCGTTCATCATGCCTTCGAGGATCAGGAACGAAGCGAAATACTGGGAACTGCGTTCCTGGATCACTTCCCAGCCGGCGATCACGACCAGCACGGTCATGAATGTGGTCAGCAGGATCAGCGGCATCGAGATGCCGTCGACGCCCAGGTAGTAATCCACGTTGTAAGTGGCGATCCACGGCGTGCGCTCGACGAATTGCATCGCCGCGGTGCCCGTATCGAATCCGGTGTAAAGCGGGAGGCTGGCGACGAAGCTCAGGATCGCCGCGCCCAGGGCCAGCCAGCGGCCCAGCGCGGCGCGTTCGCCCGCTGCCAGCACCAGCAATCCGCCGGCGATCGGCAGCCAGATCACTACGCTGAGAATCGGCATCTGCATCTGTTCGCGTCCCTTGTGCCTAGCTTCCCAGCAGTAGCCAGCCCAGCATCGCGGCCAGGCCGACGATCATGGCGAAGGCATAGTGATACAGATAACCGGTCTGCACCCGGCTGAAGAGCCCGGACAGCCATCCGACCAGCCGCGCCGAGCCGTTGACCATGGCGCCGTCGATCAGCGCCTCGTCTCCCGTATGCCACAGGCGCCGTCCGAGCGCCCGCGAAGCCGGCGCCAGCACCTTTTCATTGAAATCGTCGAAGTAGTATTTGTTGACCAGCAGGCGGTTGAGCCCGGAATACCGCGCCGCCAGCCCTGCCGGGATGTCCGGGCGCCGCAGGAACAGATACCAGGCCGCCAGCAATCCGGCCATGGCCAGCAGGAACGGTGGCGCCAGCAAGCCGTGGATCAGGAAATAGGCAGGCGTCGTGCCGTGCTTGCCCAGCTCGGCCAGCACGTCATGACTCGGCAAGACCTGTATGGCAGCGCCAAAGTAATTGCCGAACAGGATCGCTTCCTCGGTCATCCAGCCGACCACGACCGACGGGATGGCGAGCAGGATCAGGGGCACGGTGACGACCCACGGGCTTTCGTGCAGGTGCTCGCGGGTATGCGCATCCATGCGCTCCTCTCCGTGGAACACCATGAACATCATCCGGAATGTGTACAGGGCCGTGACGAATACGCCGGAAAGCACGCAGACATAGGCGTAACCCGCGCCCGGGATCGAGGCGAAGTGGACCGCCTCGATGATCGCGTCCTTGGAGAAGAAACCGGAGAAGCCGGGGAACCCGATCAGAGCCAGCGATCCGATCAGCGCCGTCCAGTAGGTGATCGGCATGTGTTTGCGCAGACCGCCCATCTTGCGCATGTCCTGCTCGTGGTGCATGGCGATGATGACCGAGCCGGCCGCCAGGAACAGCAGGGCCTTGAAGAAGGCATGGGTCATCAGATGGAAGATGCCGGCGGCGTGGGCCGACACGCCGAGGGCGACGGTCATGTAGCCGAGCTGGGACAGGGTGGAATAGGCCACCACCCGCTTGATGTCGTTCTGGACCAGACCCAGCAGACCCATGAACAGGGCGGTCGTGGCACCGATCACCAGCACCACGCTCAAGGCCGTCATCGACAACTCGAACAAGGGTGACATCCGCGCAACCATGAAGATCCCGGCTGTGACCATGGTGGCCGCATGGATCAGCGCCGAGATGGGGGTCGGGCCTTCCATGGAATCCGGCAGCCAGACATGCAGGGGCACCTGGGCCGACTTGCCCATGGCGCCGACGAACAGCAGGATGCAGATCAGGCTGAGGGCCGACCACGGACGTCCGTCGAACACCTCGATACTGGCTCCCTGGAGGCTCGGCGCGGCGGCGAACACGGTCTCGTAGTCGAGGCTTCCGGTGAAATAGAGCACCGCCGCGATCCCCAGCAGGAAGCCGAAGTCCCCGACCCGGTTGACCAGGAACGCCTTGAGATTGGCATGTACCGCCGAGGGCCGTTTGAACCAGAACCCGATGAGCAGGTAGGACACTACCCCGACCGCTTCCCAGCCGAAGAACAACTGCAGGAAATTGTTCGACATCACCAGCATCAGCATGGCGAAGGTGAACAGGGAGATATAGGAGAAGAACCGGGTGTAACCCGGGTCGTCCTTCATGTAACCGATGGTGTAGATGTGCACCATCAGCGAGACGAAGGTCACGACCACCATCATCAGCGCCGACAAGCGGTCGACCAGGAAACCGACCTCCATGCGGACGCCATCGCTGATGCCCCAGACATAGACCGTGCCGTTGTACGGATCGATGCTTCCATCGAGCAGCCCGAGCAAAGCAAAGACGGACAGTCCGAAGGCGCTCGCCACGCCCAGGATGGTCAGGGTATGCGCACCCGCCCGCCCGACCAGCCTGCCGCCGAGCCCGGTGATGATGGCGGCACCCAGTGGCGCCAGTACGATGGTGAGATAGACGGACTCCATGCTCATCCCTTCATCGAGTCCAGCCGCTCGACTTCGATGTTGCGGCGGCTGCGGAACAGCACGACCAGGATCGCGAGTCCGATGGCGGATTCCGCCGCCGCCACGGTCAGGATGAAGAACACGAAGACCTGGCCGGCCGCGTCACCGAGGAAGCGCGAGAGGATGATGAAATTGAAATTCACCGCCAGCAGCATCAGTTCGATGCACATCAGCAGCAGGATGACGTTCTTCCGATTGAGGAAGATCCCGGCGATGCTGAGGATGAACAGCAGCCCGGAGAGGGTGAGGTAATGGGCGACCGTGATCACGAGTCTTTCTCCGACTCCATGCTGACGATCCGCACCCGGTCCTCGCGGCGCACCGCCACCTGTCGGGCCACGTCCTGCACCTTGAGCCCGGGCCGCCGGCGCATAGTCAGCGCGATGGCGGCGACGATCGCCACCAGCAGGATCACCGCCGCCAGCTCGAAGGGATACATGTAGACCGTGTAGAGCTGGCTGCCCAGGGCCTCGGTATTGCTGTAATCCGCCGGCATCCGCGGCGGTGCCTGCATGAAGATCATCTCCTGGGTGCGGGCCCAGACCACGTAACCCAGCATGGCGACGATCAGGATCACCAGCCCGATACCCAGCGGCGCATAGCGGGTGAAGCCTGCCCTCGCCTGCTCCACCTTGACATCCAGCATCATGACCACGAACAGGAACAGCACCATCACGGCGCCGACGTAGACCAGCACCAGCACGATGGCGAGGAATTCGGCCTCCAGCAGCATCCACAGGAACGCGCTGGTGACGAACGCCAGCACCAGGAACATGGCCGAATGCACCGGATTGCGCGCGGTGATCACGCCGATGCCGGCGAGAACCAGCACGCTACCGAAAAAATAGAAGATAAGTGCTTCCGTCACGGTCGGGCCTTGCCAGAGGCAGCCGGGTCACTCATCGGTACGCCGCATCCGCCGCCTTGTCGGCGGCGATCATGGATTCGTAGCGGTCGCCGACGGCCAGCAGCTTCTCCTTGGTCATGATGTTCTCGCCGCGATTCTCCATGTGGTACTCGTGGATCCGGGTCTCGACGATGGCATCCACCGGGCAGGCCTCCTCGCAGAAACCGCAGTAGATGCACTTGAACAGATCGATGTCGTAGCGGGTCGTCCGCCGGGTGCCGTCCTCGGCCACATCGCTCTCGATCGTGATCGCCAGGGCCGGGCACACGGCCTCGCACAGTTTGCATGCGATACAGCGCTCCTCGCCGTTGGCATAGCGCCGCTGGGCGTGCAGGCCACGGAAACGGGGTGACTGCGGGGTCTTCTCCTCCGGGTACATGATGGTGACTTTTTTCACGAAAAGATTGCGAAGGGTCAGACGCAACCCACCCAGCAGCTCGGTCAGGAAGAAAGTCTTGAACAGGCTCTTGATCACTGTCTGGTCACCGCTCAATCGAACCAGGGCCCGACTTTGAATGCCACCAGCACGCCCTCGACCGCCAGCCAGACGATGGTCAGGGGGATGAAGACCTTCCATCCGAGCCGCATGATCTGGTCGTAGCGGTAACGGGGGAAGGTGGCCCGGAACCAGAGGAAACAGAACAGGAAGAAGGACAGCTTGAGTGCGAACCAGAAGAAACTGCTGGCGCCGAGGAAGGTATCGCCGACGAATGGCAGACCCTGGAACGGTGACAGCCAGCCGCCGAAGAAGAAGATCACGGTCAACGCGGCGATGAGCACCATGTTGGCGTATTCAGCCAGGAAGAAGACGGCGAAAGCCATGCCCGAATATTCGACGTGGAACCCGGCGACGATCTCCGACTCGCCCTCGGCCACATCGAAGGGGGCGCGGTTGGTCTCGGCCACGCCGGAGATGAAATAGATCAGGAACAGCGGCAGGAGCGGTAGCCAGAACCAGTGCGCGAAGCTGCCTGCCTGAGCCTCGATAATCGCTCCCAGATTGAGGCTGCCCCCGGCCATCAGCACGCCGACCAGGGCGAAACCCATGGCGATCTCATAGGCCACGATCTGCGCCGCGGACCGCATCGCTCCCAGCAGCGCATACTTGGAGTTGGAGGCCCATCCGGCCAGGATGACGCCATACACGCCGAGCGACGTCAGCGCCAGCACATACAACACGCCGGCATTGATATCCGCGAGCACGAATTCCGGGCTGACCGGGATCACTGCCCAGGTCGCAAACGCCGGCACGATGGACAGCACCGGCGCGATCACGAACAGGAAGCGGCTGGCCTTGGCGGGCACCACGACTTCCTTCAGCAACAACTTGATGACGTCCGCGAAGGGCTGCAGCAGACCCTTGAAGCCGACCCGGTTCGGCCCGATCCGGTTCTGCATGTAACCGATAACCTTGCGTTCGGCGTAGGTCAGATACGCCACCGTCAGGATCAGCGGCAACAGCATCAGCGCGATCTTGGTGGTGATCTGCAGCGCCACCGGCATGGCGTTCCAGAGATTCTGGATGGTCTCGATCATGAGCGCCCCCGGGCGGCAGCGACCTGGCCGTCACGGGTCGCCTGCAGCGGTGCCGAGCGGCGGACCAGCGGATCGATGCCGTACATGGATACGTGCTGGAATACCGGCTCCGCCGCGCCCGCGGGCAGATCCGCGCCCGGGTCGCCCTCATAGCCTGCCGGCGCCGGCTGTCCCGCCTCCGCCAGCAGCTCGTCACGGACCCCGGCGCTGTCGGCGTGGTCGAAGCCATCGAGGCCGGCCAGATTGCCCAGCACACGGAGGATCTTCCAGGCCGGCCGGGATTCGCCGAATGGCCGGGCCACGCCCTCGAACGTCTGCCAGCGCCCTTCGCCGTTTACGTAAGTGCCGGAAGTCTCGGCGAAGGTCCCAGCCGGCAGCAGTACCCGGGCGTAGCGGCGCATGGCCTCGCTGGCAAACGGCGTGACGCAGGCGACAAACCTCGACTCGGCCAGGATATCGAGAGCGCGTTCGCCCGCCGCCGTATCGAACTCCGGCTCGATGCCCAGCAGCAGATAGGCGCGCAGGGGTTTCGCCAGCATGGCGGCTGCGTCGAGACCGGATTTCGCGCGTGGCGCACCGCCCGCCTGCCGATGGGGCAGCAACCCGGCGAGCGCGGCGCCAGCAGCGTTTGCGCCCTCGGTCACGAAGCCCAGCGCGGCCCCGGTGCGCGCCGCGATCGCCGAGGCCAGCAGTCGTAACCGCCCGAATTCCGGGTGTCGTCCGGCGATGTGTCCCAACAGGATCTGCGACCGCCCGGCCCCATCGAACAGCTCGGCAAGCTGCCGATGGGCCGGCTCGATGACGACTGACCGCAGCAGACTCTCCAGTCCGGATCCGGCCGGGGCATCCACCTCGAGAGCCGCAGCGACGGCAGCCAGGGCGCCGACCATGTCCGCCGGCTCCACCTCGGCGCTGGCAGCGAGGGGGAACAGGACATCCGCTTCCGCTTTATTCAGCAGACCGACGCGGGCGCCCGCCAGCGCCGCCTTCCTCACCCGGTGGCCGAGCATCGGCGCCTCCCGGCGGATGTCTGAGCCGACCAGCAGCAGGGCGTCGGCCGACTCCAGGGCCACCAGTGTGGTCCCGAGCGAGGGATAGATCGGGTCCGATGCCTGGTCGGAGAAATCGGTGCGACGCAGGCGGTGATCCAGATTGGCGCTGCCCAGACCCTCGCCGAGGCGCGCCATCAGATACGCCTCCTCGACGGTGGCCGACGGACCGGCCAGCAGACCCAGGTTACCGCCGCCATTCTCGCCGACGGCGCTGCGGATGCCGTCGACGACGGCCTGCATGGCGGTGGCCCAATCCACTTTGCGCCAACTGTCCCCGTCCCGGATCTCCGGCGATGCCAGGCGGTCGTCGGCGTAGATACCCTCACAACTGAAGCGGTCCCGATCGGCGATCCAGGTCTCGTTGATGTCGTCGTTGGGTCGCGGAACGATCCGCATCAGCCGGCCCCGGCGCACATGGGCGAAGAGGTTCGAGCCGACACAGTCGTGGGGCGACACGGTGGCGTGCTGCGTCATCTCCCAGGAGCGCGCCCGGTATCGGTACGGCTTGCTGTTGAGGGCTCCGACCGGACACAGGTCGATGACGTTGCCGGACAACTCGTGGTCGAGACCCTCGGCCACGAAGGTCGCCACTTCGGTATGCTCGCCGCGACCGACCGTACCGAGTTCCTGGATGCCTGCGATCTCCTGGCCGAAACGCACGCAGCGGGTGCAGAAGATGCAGCGGGTCATATCGGTGGAGATCAGGGGCCCGATGTCGTGGTCCTTGATCACGCGCTTGCGCTCGGTGTAGCGCGAGGCGTCCCGTCCGAACCCCATGGCCAGATCCTGCAGCTCGCACTCACCACCCTGATCGCAGATCGGACAATCCAGAGGATGGTTGATCAGCAGGAACTCCATGGTCGCCTGTTGGGCATCCCGGGCCCGCCGGGAGCGGGTGAACACCTTCATGCCCTCGGCGACGGGGGTGGCGCAGGCGGGCAGCGGTTTCGGCGCCTTCTCCACTTCCACCAGGCACATCCGGCAGTTGGCGGCGATGCTGAGCTTCTCGTGATAACAGAAGCGCGGCACGTAGGCGTCGACGGCGTCCGTGACCTCGATGATCATCTGGCCCTTGCGGGCCGTCCGGGGCACGCCGTCTATCTCGATGTTGACCGTGTCGTCGCTCATCGCTGATCCATTCCGCTGCGGTGTGGCATCGCGTTCAGGCCGCCACCGCGTCGCCGGCGCCCACCAGGCTGCGGCCGCCGTGTTCGATCATGTACTGGAATTCATGCCGGAAATGTTTGATGAAACTCTGCACCGGCCAGGCCGCGGCATCGCCAAAGGCGCAGATCGTATGGCCCTCGATATTGCGCGACACGCTGTCCAGCATGTCCAGATCCTCCGAGCGGCCGCGACCGTCGAGGATCCGCTTCACCACCCGGTTCATCCAGCCCGTGCCCTCGCGACAGGGCGTGCACTGGCCGCAGGACTCCGCATAGTAGAACCGCGTGACCCGCTCCAGCACCTTGACCATGCAGGTCGTCTCGTCCATCACCATCACCGCGCCCGAGCCGAACATCGATCCGGCGTCACGCAGGCTGTCGAAGTCCATATTGGTCTCGAGGATGATCTCCGCCGGCAGTACGCGCGCCGAGGATCCGCCGGGTATCACCGCCTTCAGTGCGCGACCTTTCCACACGCCTCCAGCGAGCTCGAGCAACTGCACAAAGGGGATGCCGAGACCGACTTCGTAGTTGCCGGGACGCTCGATGTGTCCGGAAACAGAGAAGATAGCGGTGCCGCCCGATCCCTCCACACCGAGTCCGGCGAAAGCATCGGCGCCGTTGCGCAGGATCCAGGGGACGCAAGCGAAGGTCTGGGTATTGTTGATCGTGGTCGGCTTGCCGTAGAGCCCATAGTTGGCGGGGAATGGCGGTTTGAACCGCGGCTTGCCCTGTTTGCCCTCCAGCGACTCCAGCAGCGCAGTCTCTTCGCCGCAGATATAGGCGCCGGCGCCGACGAAGGTGTAGAGATCGAAATCGACCCCCGAGCCGCGGATATCGCGGCCGAGCCAGCCCGCCTCATACGCTTCCCGCACGGCCGCCTCGAATCGCGGCACCGGCTCGTCGAGGAACTCGCCGCGGATGTAGTTGTAGCCTACCGTGGCGCCCATGGCATAGCCGCCGATGGCCATGCCCTCGATGATCGCGTGCGGGTTATAGCGCAGGATGTCCCGATCATGACATGTGCCCGGCTCGCTCTCGTCGGAGTTGCAGACGACATACTTCTGGACCGTGGCCTCACGCGGCATAAAACTCCACTTCAACCCGGTTGGGAAGCCGGCGCCGCCGCGCCCGCGCAGACCCGAGGCCTTGACCGTGTCGATAATCGCCGACGGTTCGGTACTTTCGTCCAGGATGCGTTGCCAGGCCTGGTAGCCGCCCGTCTCCAGGTATCGCTCCAGCGTCCAGGGACGGTCGCAGCCGAGGGTGGCATAGCATGTCACGTTCTGTTCCATCTCTGCTCCTAATCCAGCTCGTCCAGGATCCGGTCGACATCATCGGTGGTGAGATTCTCGTGGTAACGGTGATCCACCATCATCATCGGCGCCCCGCAGCAGGCGGCCAGACATTCCTCCTCCTGTTTGAGGAAGATACGACCGTCGGCGGTGCTCTCACCGGTGCGTATCCCGAGTTTGCTCTCGATGTGGCTGACCAGCTCCCCGGCTCCGCGGAGCATGCAGGAGACGTTGGTACAGACCGAGACGTGATGCCGCCCGACCGGCCGGGTCTCGAACATGGAATAAAACGTCGCCACCTCGTAGGCCTGGATCGGTGGCAGATGCAGATACTCGGCCACCGCCTCGATCAATGCCGGCGTCAGGTATCCGTCATTCTCGTGCTGGGCTGCCCGCAGACCGGCGATGATGGCCGAGCGCTCCCGGCCCTCCGGGAAGCGCGCGATCCAGTGGTCCAATTCCTCCCGCACATGGGCAGAGAGCGTGGTCGGGGCTTGCCTCGTAGCTTCCATCAGCGGTCGACCTCGCCGAAGACGATGTCCTGGGTGCCGATTACCGCCACCACATCGGCCAGCATGTGCCCCCGGACCATCTCGTCCATGGCTGACAGGTGGGCGAAACCGGCTGCGCGTATTTTGACCCGGTAAGGTTTGTTGGCGCCATCGGACACGAGGTAGACGCCGAACTCGCCTTTGGGGTGCTCGACCGCTGCGTAGGCCTCGCCTGCCGGCACGCAATAGCCCTCGGTGAACAATTTGAAATGGTGGATCA
>CBDTYJ010000023.1:0-17512 GCA_965364575.1 uncultured Gammaproteobacteria bacterium | reverse complement strand
CCGGCGGACCGGTCGGAATATGGTGCCGGAACTCAGACTCGAACTGAGGACCTACCGCTTACAAGGCGGTTGCTCTACCAACTGAGCTATTCCGGCGCCGCCGGTCTGCGGCGATGTTAATGCCTGCCGGGTAGGCCAGCAACGGGGCGGGATACCTGTCCCCCTAGGCGCCCGGCGGCTCGGTTGCGATTTTCGCCAGCCCCTCCAGCGTCAGCCAGGGCAGGTGCACCGAATTCTCGAGCAGGGGCATCAGTCGCTCGGCGTCTCCGCCGGTGAGCAGAAGATCGGGCGCGCGTCCCACCTGGTGAGCCAGTTCGGTTCGGCAGCGCTGGATCAGACTGACCGCGGCCAGCAGGGTGCCCCGGACGATGGCCTCGTGAGTGTCGGTGGCGAACAGGGCGGTGCCGCCGCTCAGGGGACGCTCGGAAAGACTGCGCAGGTTGCCCGTCTCCTGGAACAGGGCCGCCCGCATGAGCCCGAGGCCGGGGATGATCAGACCACCCACGTGTTGCCCCCTGATCAGGCCATCGACGGTCAGGGCAGAGCCGGCGTCGACGATGCAAGCCGCCTCGTATCCGCGGGCATGGGCACCGATCAGGTCCGCCCAGCGGTCGGCGCCCAGACGCGCCGGCTGCGGATAGGCGTTTCTTACGCCGCCGGCGGCGCGCGTCGCCTCCACGAATTCGACCCCGATGCCGAACCGGTCACTGACCGCCTGCCCGATGGCGTCTCGTATTTCGGGACCGGCGACGCAAGCTGCCACGACCCGCTCGATGTCCGGCGGGAAGCGGCGCGCCTCGGTCAGGGCCGGACCGAGTCCAACGCCCCGATGCTCGATGGCGCCCAGGGGCTCCATCTTGCCGCCCGCCAGCACCGCGGCGCGGATTCGACTGTTACCCACATCCAGCATCAGGATCATGCCTGCAACCTCACGCTCACGTCTCCGGCGGTCAGACGCCTGACCTCGTTCCCAATATCCAGCAGGAGGGCGCCATCCGCCGCGATGCCGCGGGCCACGCCCACCAGATCGCCATCGGCGAGCCTGACCCGCACCTCTCGTCCGGCCAGCACATCCGCCTCGGGCCAGTCCCGGCACATGGCGTCCACGCCCTGCTCCGCACTCGCCGCCAGCAGCTCGACCAGGCGTCCGGCGATGGCTCCGGCGACCCGGTTGCGACCGGGACGCCGTTCTCCAGCCATGGCCGCGAGATCGACCGGCTGCTGCCCTCCCGTCCGGAGGATAGCCTCC
The DNA here is from genome assembly GCA_965364575.1 of uncultured Gammaproteobacteria bacterium. GTDB lineage: Bacteria > Pseudomonadota > Gammaproteobacteria > Steroidobacterales > XN24 > CAMYOC01. The sequence goes on along the minus strand of CBDTYJ010000023.1, from coordinate 16,263 downwards.
ACCAGCTCCGGACGCAGTCGATCGTTGATACCGACACCGACCACGACCTGGGCCGGGCCGTTGCCCTCGGCCTTGAGTTCGACCAGCACGCCGCCGAGTTTGCCGCCCTCCCAGACCAGGTCATTGGGCCACTTCAATCCGGCATCCTCGAATCCGAGGTCCAGCAGAGCGCGACGCACTGCGAGGCCGGAAGCCGGGCCCAGCGCGGACAGGGCGGCAGGGGGCCGCTCGAACTGCCAGGCCACGGACAGACAGATGCCGGCCCCCGGCGGCATCAGCCAGCGTCGGCCGCGACGGCCCCGGCCCCGGGTCTGAAATTCCGCCAGACACACCGATGCCCGGCCCGGCGCCGGCGCCGGCACCGAGAACAGACGCGCATTGGTGGAATCAGTCTCGAACAACAGCGCCAGATCGCCGATGGCCTGACGCCACGGCCTGGGTATCGCGGCCTCGACCCGGTCCCGGCTCAGCCACTCCACACTGGCCGGCAGCCGATAACCCTTTCCGCGCAGCGCCTGGACCGGGAGACCCCTGTCCGCCAGCAGCCGGACCGCCTTCCAGATCGCCCCGCGGCTGACGCCGAATTCCGCGGCCAGCGCCTGGCCGGAGACGAATTCGGCGTCGTTCAAGCGGCGTGCCAGACGCCAGGCCAGCTCCATGGTCAGCGACGGGAGCCCAGCAGCCCCGGGAACATCTTCGGTTCGGCACCCCGCTGCAGGCGCTGGATGTTGCCGCGGTGAGTGAAGGCGATAAATGCCGCCATCAACAACGAGAACAGGACCATCGGTCCGGCCGACGCCGGACCGCTGATGGCCAGGTAGATGGGTGCGGCGGCTGCCGCCATCATCGTCGCCAGCCCGACATAACCGAAAAGGCCCAGCGCCGCGAGCCAGCTCAAAGCGACCACCAGCAACACGGCCGGGGACAACACCGCATAGACGCCGACCAGCGTGGCCATGCCCTTGCCGCCCCGGAATCCGAAAAAGACCGGATAACAGTGTCCGATGACGGCAGCGGCTCCGCAGCCCAGCGCCACCCACTGCGCCGCAGCGGGCGATGGCGCCCCGAGGCCGGGCAACCATCCGACCGCCAACACCGCCTTGAGCACGTCGATGAGGATGACGCCCAGAGCAAACCACTTGCCATGGGTGCGCAAGGCGTTGGTACCCCCGGCGTTGCCGCTGCCCTCGTCGCGGATATCGAAGTGGCGCAGGCGTCCCAGAACCAGGCTGCCATTGACCGAGCCGAGCAGATAGGCAGCCAGGACCTTGAGCACGATCGCGATCATGTTGGCAACCTCAGGCGGGTAGATGAGCGCGGATTGCGGCGGCGTGCTCGGCCAGCACCGCCGAGTCCTCGGCCGGCTTGCCGTGGAAGCGGAAACCGCCTGCTTCGTAGCGCGGGATGATATGGAAATGCAGATGGAAGACGGTCTGACCGGCCATGCTGCCGTTGAGCTGTCCGATCATCATCCCCGCCGGCTGGAATGCCGCGCGAACGGCCAGCGCCACCCGGCGAGTGGTGAGTATCGTGGCAGCCAGCAGCTCCGGATCCAGTTCGAAGATCGTCTCCGCTTCGGCCTTCGGGATCACCAGAGTATGACCGCGGGTCTGGGGCATGATGTCCATGAAGGCGAGCGTCTGCGTGTCCTCGAAAACCCGATGAGCCGGCAGCTCGCCGCGGAGGATTCTTGCAAAGGGGTTATCGCGGTCGTAGGCCACGGCTGGCTCCGTATTCCATCACCGTCATGATAACGCGGCGACCGGCCCGGCGGCGATGCGCGGCTTGGGGTAATCTCGCTGCCAGTCCAGGGCGGAGACCGGGATGGAATCGAGCAAATCGGCCACGAAGGGTCCAGCGCGTCTGATCATCAACCCTCGCGCCGGTCACGGGCGCGGGCGCCGCTACGCGCGGCGCATACGCCGGCATCTGGAAAAAAGCGGGCTGCGCTTCAGCGCCAGTTTCAGCCGCGAGGCCGGCGATGTCCGGCGCCAGGTAGAGGCTGCCGCGACCGCGGGCTGCCGGCACATCGTGATCGTCGGCGGCGACGGCACGGTCCACGAGGCCGTCAACGGCCTGCTGGGCTCGGGCGGGAACGCCGCGCTGGGGCTGATACCCCTCGGCACAGGCAACGATTTCGCCAAGGCGATCGGGCTGCCTGCCGGCTGGCGCGAGGCCTGCGACCAGGCCATAGCGCACATCCGCGACGGCCGCTCGCGGCGGATCGACGCCGGCCGCTGCAACGAGTTCTTCTTCGCCAACGGCGTCGGTATCGGGCTCGATGCCCGAGTCACCGTGGCCAGCGAGGCGATCAAGTGGCTGCCCGGCTCACTCTCATATGTCATCGGCCTGCTTCAGGTGCTGGTCGCAGGCGTGCCGTCGAGCCGGGCCAGGATACGGATCGACGGCGAGGCCATGGAACAGCGGATCTCACTGGCCGCGATCTGCAACGGCCAGTGGGTAGGCGGCGTATTCAATATCGCACCCGGTGCCCGGATCGATGACGGACGGTTGCAGATCGTGCTGGCGGAGCCTTTGAGCCGACGGCAGGTACTGCGCCTCGCCCCGCGTGTGATGCGGGGGACCCACGAAGGCATACCGGAGGCCCGCTTCCTCGACTGCCGAAAACTGGATATCGAGCTGGACGCAGGTTTCCCGATGGAGGCGGACGGCGAAGTGCGTGGCCTCGCCGTGCGCCGGCTGGAGATCGAGCTATTGCCCGGCGCTCTCGCGATCCTCGCCTGATGAGTCGGCCCGGGACGGCCGGCCACCCAGATAGATGGCCGCCAGAGCGAGAGCGGCGCCCGATGCCTCACCGGCGCCAAAAGGGCGATCGAAGATCAACACGTCCCACAGGAACGCCAGGGTCGGCTGCAGCAACAACAGCAGACCGACCGTCGAGGCCGGCACCTCGCGCAGGCTGCTGGAGATCAGCACCCAGCCCAGCACCTGGGCGATGAGGGCATAAGCCGTCACCAGCCCCGCATCGCGCAGGGTCGGCAGGGCGAGAGATATGCCTTCGCCCCAGCCGGAGAGCGCCAGCGCGCCGGCGGAGAACATCGAGGCCACGGCCAGATCTCCCAGTGGCGAGGTCCCGGCGCCGCGCACGCGCGCCTGGCGCAGGCTCAGCAGATAGGCGGCGTAAGCCAGCGCGGTCAGCAGGCCGAATCCGATCCCCCAGCGGTAGTCCGGACCCAGATTCGAGGCATCCACGCCGACGATCAACCCCAGCCCGGCCAGCGCCATGGGGATCGCCACCATCAGTTCCCACCGTAAGCGCTCACCGAACAGAAGCACCCCTGCGAGCGCGAGGGCGAAGACCTGGAAATTGGCAAGCAGCGTGGCCAGCCCCGGACCCACGTACCAGATGCTCCGGTGCCATGCCCACAGATCGAGGCCGAAGAACAGGCCCGCGCCGATCAGGGCGGCGAGCGCCGCCCGGCCAGACCATAGCCGTTCCCGCCGCAGCGCCACCAGTGCCGCGAGCACGACACCGCCGATCAGCGTCCGGTAGAAGGCGCTGCTGGTAGGGGGGATCTCGAGCAGACGGACAAAGACCGGCGCGAAGCTGATCATGGCGGCGCCCGCCAGCAGGCGCATGGCGGCGTAGCTGCGTAGGCGGCTGCGGCTGTCGTCCTTCATGGGGCTTCATCCTGCTGACAGGCGCGCATTAGACCACAGGCCCCGCCCGGCGGGTCTCGGGGGATGAAGCGGATCGCCGCCGGCGGGCATAATCGTCCCATGCTGAATCCGACTCTGGACCGGGGATCCATCCGCGACCGCCTGCGCGAGACGGGCCGGGTAGCCATTCCCGGCGCGCTGTTGCCGGAAGCCGCAGACGCCCTGCACGACTGTCTCAGTCGCGAAATCCCCTGGCGCTTGTCCTGTTACGACAACCGGCGCGACCCCGAGGCGCGCGCGCTCAAGCTGACGCCCGCTCAACTGGCCGGGATGACGCCGCAGCAGCGCCACGCTATGCAGCGGGAACTCATGAGCCAGGCCCGGGAGCAGTTCCAATACGTATATCAATCATTCGATCTGGTGGAAGGACATCGCAGTGGCGAATGCCCGGGACTGTTTGCCTATCAGGTCATGGAATATATGGCCAGTGACGGATTCTTCGACTTCGCCCGGTCCGTCACCGGCGACCCGGAGATCAACCGTGTCGACGGACACGCCACCCGCTACAGGGCCGGGCATTTCCTGAAGCTCCATGCGGACGAATCGCCGTTCGAGCGGCGCCGCTACGCCTACGTCCTGGGCGTGACCCGGGACTGGGATCCGGATATGGGGGGCTTGCTGCATTTCCTCGACGACGAGGGTGCGGTGATCGAGACCTTCACGCCGTCCTTCAACGTCCTGACCCTGTTTCGGGTGCCGGCGCCCCACGTGGTGAGCTATGTCTCGCCCTGGGTCAGGGGCGAGCGGCTGAGCGTCACCGGCTGGTTGACGGTCTACTGATCGGCGGTGGCCTCCGCCGGCAGTGCGGAATCGATGAAATCGACCGCTCGCATCAGCGCCGCATCCGCCGCCGGCAGGATACCCGCGAACAGCTGCCAGACGTGCCATAACCGGGGCTCGATCTGCAGGCTGGCTGAACCGCCGGCGGCGCGGATGGCTTCCACCAGCCTGATGGCGTCATCCAGCAGTATCTCGCGACCCGCCGCCTGCACCAGCGTGGGCGGCAGACCGCCCATCTGGCCGAACAGGGGCGAAGCCGTCGGCTCGGCGGCGGGGTGGCCGCCCAGGTAGGTGCGGGCGGCCCACGCCAGCCACCGGGGTGTGAGCATGGGATCGACCGAAGCCAGGGATTCCACCGTGGCGCCGCTCAGGCCCAGGTCGACCCAGGGAGAAAAACAGATCAGGGCGCCGGGCCTGCCGTCACCTTCTGCCACGGCCTGCTGGGCCACGGCGAGGGCAAGGCCGCCTCCGGCGGAATCCCCCGCCAGAACGATCCGCCCGGGTTCGATTCCGGCATCGACCAGACCCCGCCAGGCGATCCAGGCGTCATCCCGGGCCGCGGGCCAGCGCGCCTCCGGCGCCAGCCGGTAGCGGGGCAGGAACACCGGCAGGCCTGTCATCCACGCCAGCCGCGCGGCGATGTTGCGGTGGGTTGCCGGCGAACCGAGGACAAAGCCGCCGCCGTGAAAATACAGGATGGCGCCGCGGCGGCCGCGGGTTTTCGGGGGATCGAGCCTGAGGCCACCGACCGCGCCGGGCAGCGGGCTCACGCTCGGTACACCACCGGGCGGGGGCAGCAGTCTCGCCGCCGTGGCGATCATCTTGCGCTGCCCGCTGACCGGACGCGCCGGGTCCAGCGCTGTCCTCAGCCAGGTGCGGACGACGCCCTGCAGCAGGCGCCGGGACAGGTCGATCAAATATCACTCCCGTAAAGGACGGCCCACCATCAGGAGGCCGCGCGCCGTGATGGCGGCTGCGACTGCGTCGTCGGATTCCCGGCTCGCGCCGGCACCGGCAGCCGATAGCCCGCTTTCCGGGCCTCGGCAGCGCCCTTTTTTCGCAGCCGCTCCAGACGCCATAGATAAGCGCCGTAGTCTACCTGCATGGTGTGACGGGGCGCACGGTCTTTGTAGCGGGAGAACATGGCCCGGCGCTCTTTCTCCATCACGGCACGCATTCGGTCCGGCGCCGGCAGCCTGACCTGCCCGGCGAGGTAATCGCCGATCAGACGGCCCTGGGCCTCGGCCACCGGCATGATGGCCCCCAGTGGCTGCAGCAGCCCGACAAAGAAGAGGTTATCGATGTCCGGCTTGACCATCCGCTCCCAGAGCGGCAGGTCGTTGCCCGGCGCGGAGATGAACTCCGGGTCGAAGAAGGGGAAGCTCACCTTGTACCCGGTGCACCAGACGATCAGGTCCACCCGCTCTTCGCTGCCGTCTTCGAATTCGACGGCATTGTTCTTCAGAGATCGGATCCCCGGCCGCGGATGGATATCGCCGCTGCCGAGGCGGATAAAGATCTCCTGGCTGATGGTCGGATGGGCCTGCAGCATGCGGTGGTCCGGTTTCGGCAGACCGAATTTCCATGGCTTACCCACCTGGCTGGTCACGATCATCCGGGTCAGCCAGCTGTTGACCTGCCACGGCACCCATCTCGGCATCGCCGTCAGACGGGTGGTGGGGATGCCGAAGACATATTTCGGCACGATCCAGACACCGTGTCGGGCGGAGAGGAACACCTTGTCCGCCAGTCCGGGCCGGGACAACTCGCAGGCGATGTCCATGGCGCTGTTCCCCATCCCGACCACCAATACTCGTTTGCCCCGGCAGTCGACCGGCTCTTCCGGACCGATGTAGCTGTGGGAGTGGATCTGTCCGCCATCGAAATCACCCGGGTAGGCAGGCTCGGGCCAGCGCGGATCCCAGTGGTGACCATTGGCGACGACCAGGGCGTCATAAAGCCGCTGCTCCCCCGAATCCAGCCGCACCTCCCAGACGCCGTCCGGCCGGCGACGGGCATGCTCTACCGCGGTCTCGAAAGTGATGGTCTCCCGCAGCCGGAAGTGATCCACGTAGTCATCGAAGTAATCCATGATGATCCGGTGCCCGGGGTAATCCGGCGTGTCCGGCGGCATCGGATAATCCTCGTATTCCATCAACCGGCAGTCGGTGTTGATGTGCAACGACTCGTAGGCCGCGGACATCTTGTTCGAATTGCGGAAACACCAGTTGCCGCCGACCTGATCGCTCTTCTCGAAACAGTCGTAGGGGATGCCGCGGTCCCGCAGCGCCTTGATCACGGGCATGCCGCTGGAACCGGCACCGATGACGCACACTCGGGGCAATTCGCTCATGGACCTTCCTCTCGGACCGCCCACCGCAGCCCGTGGACGGGAAGCTCGACGGTGACAGTTATTGATAAATGTGTCAATAATAGGCCATGCCCGCCTCCCCCCAGCGCAGGACCCGTCTAGACCCGACTGCCCGGCGGGCCCAGCTGCTGGATTGCGCGCTGACGGTATTCGCTCGGGACGGACTCGGCCGGGGCAATCATTCGGCCATCGCCGCACGGGCGGGCGTCTCCGTGGCCACCGTGTTCCACTATTTCCCCAGCCGCGAGGACCTGGTCGGCGCGGTACTGGACGAGGTGGAGACCTTCTTTATCGGGCTGGCATCGGACATCCACGGCCGGGACGCCCCGCTGCCGCAACTACTGGTCGACCATGGCGACGCGTTTCTGCGGGCCGCCGACACACATAGTCAATATGTGCGCGTGTGGCTGGACTGGAGCACCGCTATCCGTGAATCGGTCTGGCCCCGTTATGTGCAGTTCCAGGAACGTCTTGTGGCGATCGTGGCCGCCAGTCTCGACCGGGGTCGCGAACGCGGGGAAACTGCGGAATCCGTTGTCGCTGAAGATACGGCGCGGTTGTTCGTGGGCAATGCCCACATGGCCGCGCTGATGAAATTCGCCCCGCATCCGGGTCAGGATCTGCACCGCCTGGTCCGCCGCGCGGTGGCGGCGCTGCTGGCTCCGGCCTGAGGGCTGCGGGGCTCAGGGGGCAGGCGGGAGGCCGCGACTCCGTCGCTGAACCGTCGGTCGTCCTTCATGCCCCGGCCGGGTATAAGGTCTCACCGGCCTCCATCAGGCCACGATGATCCATTCTGGCCTCCGGCGCAGCGGACAGTGTCCGGTTTTGGAGCATCCGCGCCGCGGCTGGATCGCCGGGCGCGACCACCACCAACGTGAGCCGACCGGCCCTCAGGGTCTGACCGGTTCGGTCAGCTTCAGGGTCAGACATTTGGCCGATCCGCCGGCTTTGAGGAACTCGGACAGGGACACCTGCACGACTTCGAATCCTCGGGATTCCAGCTCCGGTATCAGCTTCCCCGAGGTGCGGTTAAGGAAGATCGTCTGGCCGACATTGACCGCATTGCAGGCAAAGTGCCCGGCGTTCTCGATGCTGACCGGGATACGGCGGTCCTTCGGCACCCGCCGCTCGATCTCGGCCCGGGAAGCGTCATCGAAGGCTGGCGGGTGATAGAGGAGATAACCGCCGGTCAGCGGGCACATACAGGTATCGATGTGATAGAAGCGCTCATCGACCAGGCGCACCGAGACCACCTCCAGGTCGAACCATTCCTGGATCAACGGGTGCGCCTCGGCCTCGGTGCGGAATCCGAAGCCGACCCAGATCCAGGCGCCGGCGCGATCGATCAAGGCGTCACCGGCGCCTTCGAAGCCGATCTCGTCCGGCAGATCCAGCAGTTCGAACCCGTTATTCCGGAACCAGGTCTTGAAATGTACCTCTTCCTTGCGCCGCTCCATGGGCATGAAGTGGCTGGCGATGGCCCGCCGGCCATAGACGGCGCCGGCGTTGGCGGTGAACACCATGTCTGGCAGACCCGGTTGGGGCGCCATGGTGACGACCTCGGCCACACGTGAGATGCGGTCCTTCAGGCCATCCCATTGTTCCCGGGCGCGGTCGAGATCCGGTTGGCCGGAGTTGCCATCCATCCACGGGTTGATGACATAGTCCACCGAAAAGAAATCCGGCGGGCACATTAGAATCCGGTCGGTGTTGCTCATGCCTGATTCGTACCTGATTGACTGCCGCCGATCCATCGACCGGGCGGGCGATCCGGAATGCTAGATTATCGATCGTGGCTGACAGTTTAATGAATAGTATGCGAATAGTCCCCATGGGCAGGCCAGATCAGGAAACGAGGAGAGCGCATCGGTGAGCAGTGAATTGCAGGATTTCAAGGACTACCGGGAACGCATGAACGCGCGCATCCTGGAACTGGACAACCGGGTCATCAAGCGCGTCTTCTCGGTGGACTCCCTCGCCTACAGCGGTGACGGAAAGCTGGAGCAGCCGGTCAGGGAACTGCTGGGGCTGGTCGCCTCGCTGGTCCTGCGCTGTGACGACTGTGTCCGTTATCACCTGGCCCAGGCGATGGCTGCCGGCTCCTCCCGGGAAGAGATCGTCGAGGCGATGAGCATCGGCCTGGTGGTCGGCGGCACCATCGTCATCCCCCATCTGCGCCGTGCGGTGGAGTTCCTCGACCGGCTCGAAAAAGGCGCCGACACCGATCTGGATACCGAATAGGCCGACTAGAGCCGGGGCAGAAAGATCTCCGCCAACATGCAGCGCACGCTGCCGCCTGCGCTGTCCTCGATGTCGTCGATGGCCGCGGTCACTATCCGGGCCTGGCGCGTCAAAGCGGTCCGCTGCGATGGCGTAAGACAAGCCTCCGCCCGCCGGGACATGGCCAGCAGCCGTTCGCCTTTCCGGGATCTCAGTTCGAGCATGTTGCCGGCGAAGCTGCCCATCTGTTCATGGCTGATGGAGACGATCTCATGGCCACTGTCCGAAAGTCGCTGCAGCACGGAAGCCCGTTGATCCGGATCCGCGATCGCCTCATCGCAGATGACCGCATAGCCCCTGCCGAGCGCCATCATCACATTGGTGTGATAGATCGGCACGCCCGCCCTGTCCGTCGCCAGGAACGGCACCGGTTCGAAATTCATCCGGCGGCAAAAATCCATCAGCACTTCCAGGTCGGTGCGTGGCGACAGACAGGCGAACGCGATACGGGACACCCGATCCAGCGCCAGGCTGCCGGTGCCCTCGAGGAACTTGTTGTCGGCCTCCCAGCCGCTGAGATCGATCACCTCGCTGATCCGGAAACCATGCACCGTGCTCAGCCGCTCGACGATGTCCAGCCGCCTCTCGAGCCGGCGGTTGGGCGCCATCATCGGAAATAGCAGGACGCGGCCATCCGCATGACAGCTGATCCAGTTGTTCGGGAATATGGAATCCGGGGTCGGCGGATCGCTCGTGTCCACCTCGGTGATCACTTCGACACCGGCCACCCGGAGCGTTTCGGCCAGCCGTTCGAACTGCACCGCCGCCGCCTGCTGTTCGAGATGGTTGTCCACGGCATCCGGCGCCCGCTGGAAGGCATTGGACGCCGCCGTCTGCGGATTGGAATGGAACGCAGTCGGGCGGATCATCAGCACCGCGCTGGCGGTTTGCGGGTCGGCGTCGGACATAGTCGGCATTCTAGCGCCGACGGCAGCCAAAACGGTGGCCACGGCGCAGCGTCGTCAGCCCGGCCCGGCTCAGGGCCGCGTGCCCTGCAGGTAAAGAAGACGGTTCTGGCGCTGCACCTGGAATACCAGCGGTTCACCGGGATCGATGGCGGCGATCAGCGCGCGGACCTCATCGACGCTTGCCACGCGGCTGGTATTGATGGCATAGATCACATCGCCGCTGCGTAGCGGACTGTCGCCGCGGGTGACGTCGCGGGATTCGGCCACCACCAGCACGCCGGCGGCTCCGCGCAGAGGCGGCAGGGAACGGATCATCTCCTCGTTCAGCGTTACCGCCACCACCCCCAACTCCCGTATCAGACTCCGCTCCAGGTCGGGTAACTCGGCGAACATCATGGCCGGATCAGGACGTTCGACCACGGTGATGCGCGTGGTAGACCGCTGGCCGTCGCGAACCGAACCTACCGTCACCGTGCTGCCGATGTCCTTGAGATAGAGATTGACCTCGAACTGCCGGGCGTTCTCCATGGGCTTGCCGTCCAGGGTCTCGATCAGATCCCCCACCCGCAATCCGGCTTTTGCCGCCGGGCCACCGGGGAAGACATCCGCCAGGATCACGCCCCGTTCCACCGGCAGACCCAGGCCGGCGGCCAGCTGCGGCGTCACGGTCTGCGCAGACGTGCCGATCATGCCACGCCGCACCCTGCCCTCGGCCCGTATGCGTCGATAGACCGTGGCGACGATATTGCTGGGCGCCGCAAAGCCGATGCCCTCGTTGCCGCCGGACTGGCTGTAGATCATGGTATTGATGCCGACGACCCGGCCCTCCAGGTCCACCAGCGGGCCGCCGCTGTTGCCCGGGTTGATGGCCGCGTCGGTCTGGATATAGATCATCGGCGAGTCCGGCTCGAGCTGCCTGGCCACGGCGCTGACCACGCCCATGGAAACGGAATTCTCCAGACCCAGCGGGCTGCCGAAGGCAAATACGAGCCGCCCGGGCCGCAACGCTTCCGAGTCGCCGAAACGCAGACTCGGGTAATCGCCGGCCTCGATCCTGAGCACGGCCAGATCCGTCTCCAGGTCGAGCCCGATCAACTCGGCGGGCAGCACCGGACCGCCTGCCTTCAACACCGATTGTTGCCGGGGCGTGGATGTGGCCGGGGTCAACAGGACCTGGATGTCCTGTCCGCCTTCCACCACATGGGCATTGGTCACGATATAGCCGGCCGGGTCCACCAGGACGCCGGAACCGGAGGAACGGGTGCGCGTCAGGGCGCGGGACCGCCTCCCGGCGGGTGAGACGTCGTAACCGCTGACAACGACCTCCACCACGGCCGGATTGACCTGCTGCGCCAGTTCCTCTACCGCCGAGCTGGTCTCTTTCAGCCTCTCGAGCGCGCGATCGGCGACCGCTTGCGGCGGGCAGCACAGGACCGCGAGCAGACCGAAAAGCAGTCGGCCGGTCCCTGCCGAGAACAGGGGACGGTGAGATGGATGATGCGGATTCATGGCTTTGACGGTGATTTCGTCAGTGTGCTCCCGTCGCCGGCTGGCATTTCTGCCGACCCGGCGCCGGCTCGAGGGTGGCGGAGTATAGGCTATTCACCGTCTGAGCCCCACGCGTCGGCTCCTCCGGCCGGACCGGTCTTCCGGAGTACGCCGACGCCGATTGTCGCGGTCGCCCGGTAACCGGAGCAATACTAATGCGGTAGACCTGGCGAGGCGTCAGCCGTTACGCTATCGGCCCAAAGGGACGAGGCAGCAGGCACCATGACGCAGAAAATAATCCCGGGGCCGGGCCCGCGGGCCGAGGTGATTCGGGCGCTGATAATCGCGGTCTTTGGCGCCATGCTGGCGGCTTGCTCACCGCCGGAACCGCCTGCCCAGCCGCCCCTGGACATCAAGGTCGTGGAAGCCGTCGCCCGGGACGCGGATATTACGCTCGACCTCGTCGGGCAAACTCGCGGCTCCGTCGACATCCCGATACGGGCCCGGGTTCAGGGCTTCCTGGAGAGTATCGAATTCGAAGAAGGGCGGCCAGTCACCAAAGGCCAGCTGCTCTACACCATCGATCCCGCGTCGTTCCGATCCCGGGTCGTCGAGGCCGAGGGTCGTGTCGCAGAAGCGCGGACCCGGCTTGCGAACGCCATGGCCGACCTGGAGCGGATCCGGCCGCTGGCGGAAATGAAGGCGGTCAGCCAGCAGGACCTGGACGGCGCGGTGGCCCGCTACGAAGCGGCCATCGGCAGCCTGCAAGCCGCCTCTGCCCAGCAGGAGCAGGCCGAGATCGAGCTCAGCTACACGCGCATCCACTCGCCCATCGACGGGTCCATCGGCATCTCGGAGGCCAAGGTCGGCGAATTCGTCGGCGCCGAACCCAACCCCGTCGTTCTCAACTTCGTTTCCCGGAACGATCCGATCAGGGTGCGTTTCTCGATCAACGAGCGCGATTATCTGCGGCTGGCCCGGGAATTCATCGAGCGGGGGGAGCAGCTGGGGCCCGAAGGCCCTGAGCAACAGCAAAAGCTCGATCTGTTCCTGGCCGACGGCACCCGCCATCCCTACCGGGGCCACATCGTCGCCTACGATGCGGCCATCAACCCGACCACCGGCACCTTCACGATGGAGGCGGACTTCGAGAACCCCAGAGGTATTGTGCTGGCCGGCCAATTCGCGCGCGTCCGGGGCGTGGTGGAGCGCCGCAAGGACGCCGTCATGGTGCCGGTTCGCGCCGTGGCGGAGCTGCAGGGCATATTCCGCGTATTCGTGGTCGGAGACGATGACACCATCGAGATCCGAACGGTGGAGACGGGCCCCCGGGTCGGCAATCTCCGGATAATCGAGAAGGGTCTGGCGGCGGGCGAGCGGGTCGCCATCGAAGGGCTGTTGAGACTCCGCAACGGCTCGGCGGTAAAACCCACGGTCGTTGATCTCGCCAGTCTGGACCCTGCCCCCGCGGCGCAATCAGGGAGCTGACCTGTGGCGGAGTTCTTCGTTCGCCGACCCATCGTCGCCATGGTGATCGCCATCATCACGGTGATCGTGGGGCTGGTGGCCCTGGGACGGCTGCCCATCGCTCAGTATCCCGAGATCACGCCGCCCATGGTCTCCGTCTCGGGGACCTACACCGGCGCCAGCGCCACCGACGTCGAGCAATCCGTGGCCACGCCGATCGAGCAGAAGGTCAATGGCGTCGAAGACATGATCTACATGAATTCGACCAACTCCAGCGACGGCAGGATGTCCCTGGACGTGTCCTTCGAGGTCGGCACGGATCTGGACATGGCCAACGTGCTGACCCAGAACCGCGTCTCCGAGGCGACTGCGAGTCTGCCCGGCGAGGTCACCCGGCTCGGCGTGCCCGTGAAGAAGAAGCTCTCTTTCCCGCTGCTGGTCATCTCGCTGGTCTCGCCGAATGGCACCTACGACGAGAAGTTCCTCACCAACTACGCCGCCATCAACATTGTCGACGAACTGGCCCGCATCCGGGGTGTGGGACTGGCGGAAGTCCTGGGCGGCAGCACCAGTGAATACGCCATGCGCATCTGGGTGAAGCCTGACCAGCTCTCCAAGCTCAACCTGACCATCCCGGACATCACCCGAGCCATCGGCGAGCAGAACGTGCTGGTCCCGGCGGGTCAGATCGGCGGCGAGCCGGCGCCGCCGGGCACCGAGTTCACCTATACGGTACAGACCGGCGGCCGCTTCCAGAGCCCCGAGGAATTCGGCAACGTGGTGGTGCGCTCCGATCCGGACGGGTCCCAGGTCCTTCTGGAAGACGTCGCGAGAATCGAGCTCGGCACCCAGAGTTACCTTTACAACGTGCGGCTGGACGGGCAGCCCTCGGCGATCATGTGGGTCTATCAGCTGCCCGACGCCAACGGCCTGGAAGTGGCCGCGGGCGTGTTCGAGGCCATGGAACGGGTCGCACAGCGCTTCCCGGACGACATCGAGTACGTGGTCTCGCTGGACACGACGAAGCCCATCACGGCCGGCATTCGGGAGATCGTGATCACGCTTTTCCAGGCCGTCGCGCTGGTCATCCTGGTGGTCTACATCTTCCTGCAGAACGCCCGCTCGACCCTGATACCCACCCTGACCGTTCCGGTGTCGCTGATCGGGACCTTCATGGTCTTTCCCCTGCTCGGTTTTTCCATCAACACGCTGTCGCTGCTCGGACTGGTGCTGGCCATCGGCATCGTGGTCGACGACGCCATCGTCGTCGTGGAGGCGGTGTCCTACAAGATGGGGCGGGGGATGTCGGCCAAGGACGCCACCATCGAGGCGATGCGCGAGGTGTCCGGACCCATCGTCGCGACCTCATTGTCCCTCATCGCGGTATTCGTCCCCGTCGCGGCGATGGGCGGCATCACCGGTCGCCTTTATCAGCAGTTCGCCATCACCATCGCCATCTCGGTGGCCATCTCCTCCATCAACGCGCTCACCCTGAGTCCGGCCCTCGCGGCCACGATGCTGAAACCGCCCGGCGAACAGAAGAAGAGCATCTTCGATCGCTTCTTCCGCGTGTTCAACCGCGGGCTCGAGTCCGTGACCGACCGATTCATGGTCCTGGTCGATTTCTTCCTGTCCCGGCTCTATCGCGCCGGCCTGCTGCTAATTGCCATCGTCGTCGGCATCGTCCTGCTCTTCAGGATCGTCCCCACCGGTTTCGTGCCAGAGGAAGACCAGGGCTACGTGCTCGGAGGCCTGGTGATGCCGGACGGCACGTCGCTTCAGCGCACCGATGCCGCCATGGCCGAGTTGGAAGCCATCCTCGCCGAGTACGACGAGATCCAGAACGCAACCGCGGTCGCTGGCTACAACCTCTTGTCCAGCACCCTGCAGCCCAACGGCGGGGCCATATTCATCCAGCTGAAGGACTGGGACGAGCGGCCCGACCCCGAAAATCATGCGCGTTCGATCGTGCGGCGGCTCAACGCGGATTTTGCGACACGCACCTCCGCCGGCCTGGCCTTCGCCTTCGGCCCGCCCGCGATCCCGGGCCTGGGCACCGGCTCCGGTTTCAGCATCATGATCCAGGACCGGGGTGGCAATCCGCCGGAATATCTGGCGGCGCAGACGGCGGAATTCATCCGGGCGGCCACCGCCAGGCCCGAGATCGAAAGCGCGATCACCATGTTCCGGCCCAGTTCGCCCCAGATCCTCCTGGACATCGATGATGCCAAAGCGCTCAAGCTGGGCATCCCCCTCGCCGACGTCAACACGTCCGTCGGCGCGTTCCTGGGCGGCGCCTACGTCAACGACTTCAATCGCTTCGGCCGGCTCTATAAGGTCTACGTCCAGGCCGAACCCGAGTACCGGGCCAGCATCGAGGACATCAGCAGCTTCTACGTGCGGAACAACGAAGGTGAGGCGGTGCCGCTGGCCACGCTGGTGGAGGCCAGCCGTACCTCGGGGCCGGAGTTTACGAACCGGTTCAACCTGTTCAGGGCCGCCAAGGTCACCGGCGCCGCGGCGCCCGGTTACAGCTCGGCCCAGGCGCTGGCCGCCCTGCAGCAGGTCGCGGACGAGATCCTTCCCAGCGACATGAGCTACGCCTGGGCGGACATGTCCTACCAGGAGAAAGCGGCGGAGGGCTCCGGCGCGATCGTATTCCTGATGGCGCTGGTCTTCGTGTACCTGATCCTGTCCGCCCAGTACGAGAGCTGGTCGCTCCCGACGTCGGTGCTGCTGGGAGTCCCGATCGCGGTGTTCGGAGCCATCGGCGGGCTGTTCCTGGCGCGCCTTTTCGACGAGAGCTATGTGAACAACGTATTCGCTCAGATCGGACTCGTCATGCTCATCGGGCTGTCCGCCAAGAACGCCATCCTGATCGTCGAATTTGCGAGGATGGAGTCGGAGAAAGGCAAGAGCCCGGTGGAGGCGGCCAAGGAGGCGGCGAGGCTGCGCTTCCGCCCGATCCTGATGACGGCCTTCTCCTTCATCCTCGGTGTGTTGCCGCTGTTGGTTGCCAGTGGCGCCGGCGCCGAGGCCCGTCTGGTGATGGGCATGACGGTCTTCAGCGGCATGCTGGTGGCGACCGTTGTCGGCGTGCTGCTGGTCCCCGCTCTATACGTGTTCGTCGAACGCTACATCGCCCGTAGCGAACAACCCGAAGGGCCCGCGCGAACCGCGCCGGCGGAGGGGCGCTGAGATGCGCCGGGCCGTCCTCCTGCTGAGCGCCGCGACCCTGGCGGCCGGATGTACCCTGGGCCCGGATTACAGCAGTCCGGATCTGGACGT
>CBDTYJ010000022.1:0-18333 GCA_965364575.1 uncultured Gammaproteobacteria bacterium | reverse complement strand
ACCCTGGCGGCCCGTCGGCCGCTGGTCTCCGGCGCCGCCATCCGTTTGGAGGCCCAGCTGGCGGTCTTCCGCAACGACCTTCCTTCCGGCGCCTGTTATCGCTGCCTTTATCAGGAAGGCGGCGAGGAACTGGAGACCTGCAGCGGCGGCGGCATCCTCGGTCCCGTCGTGGGCACGGTGGGCGGGCTGATGGCTGTGGAGGCCATCAAACTGATCGTCGGCATCGGGCCTGGTGCGGGTGACCGCCTGACCGTCTACGACGGCTGGAACGGCGAATGGCGATCGCTGCGCCTGGCGGCGGACCCGGAATGTCCGGCCTGCGCCCGCTTCAGATCTCGCTGACCTTGTAGCTGTGCAGCAGCTCTTCTATGCGGTCCATGGCTTCCGTCAGGACGGTCCGCTCGGGCAGCGTGGTGATGCGGAAATGATCCCGGTACGGCACGTTGAAGCTGATCCCCGGCGCCACCAGCACATGTTTATGCTCCAGCAGGTCCATGGCGAACTGATAGTCGTCGAAATCCGGTAACTGGTCGGTCCGGACTCGCGGGAATGCGTACATGGCGCCCATGGGCGGGGTCAGCTCGACGAATTCGCTGGCGGCCGCGGCGTCCAGCACCGCCTGCCGCGAGCGGAACAGCCGGCCGTCCTCGCCGACCAGTTCGCCGATGCTCTGGAAGCCGCCCAGCGCGGTCTGCACCGCCCACTGGCCGGGCACGTTGCTGCACAGACGCAGGGCGGCCAGCAACTCCATGGCATCCATGTAGGCGCCGGTGTTCTCCCGATTGCCGCTGAACACGACCCAGCCGACCCGGTAGCCACAGGCCCGGTAGGTTTTGGACAAGCCGCTGAAGGTTGCGCAAAGGGTATCCTCGACCAGCGTCGCCATGGGCACGAACTCGGCGCCCTCATAGGTCATCTGGTCGTAGATCTCGTCGCTGAACAGGACCAGGTGATGACGCTCGGCGATGGCGGCGATCGCCTCCAGCACGGGTCGCGGGTAGACCGCGCCGGTGGGATTGTTGGGATTGATCAGCACCAGCGCCCGGGTCCGTTCGGTGATCAGCGATTCGATCTCTTCCGGATCCGGGATCCACGCTTTCTCCGGCCGGCAGGGATAGTGCACGGCACGGCCGGCGTTGAGCACCGTCGCCGCGGTCCACAGCGGGTAGTCCGGGCTGGGGAGCAGCACCTCGTCACCGGGATTGAGCAGAGCCCTCAGGGTCAGGTCGATCAACTCGCTGACGCCGTTGCCGATGAACACATCCTCGGCAGTGACGTCGAGCACACCGCGGTTCTGCTGCTGCATGACCACCGCCTCGCGGGCCGGGAAGATGCCCTTCTGGTGGCTGTAGGGTTCGCTGGCACCGAGATTCTCGATCATCGCCAGACGCATGGTCTCAGGGGTCCGATAGCCGAACAGCCCCGGGTTGCCGATATTCAGGGCGATGATCTCGTAGCCCATCTTTTCGAGTTCCAGCGCCCGGCGGGCGAGCCGGCCGCGGATTTCATAACGGACCTCGGCGAGCCGGTGGCTGCCGCTGACGGTGAACTGGGTCATGGGAACATCCTGGAGCGAGATAACCCGAGTCTCGCGCGCCGGCGACGGCGAATCAAGCCGCCGGGCGGGCTCAGGCGGCGTCGGCCGGATACCCCAGATTGGGGCCTAGCCAGCGTTCTGCTTCGGCGAAGCTGATGCCAGTGCGCCGGGCGTAGTCCTCCACCTGGTCGCGGCCGATCTTGCCGACCGCGAAATAGCGGGCGTCCGGATGGGCGAAATAGAAACCGCTGACCGCCGCCGCCGGCCACATGGCGAAACTCTCGGTCAGACGCATGCCGATGCGCGCCTCCACATCCAGCAGCCGCCACAGGATCCCCTTCTGCGTGTGGTCGGGGCATGCCGGATAACCCGGCGCGGGACGGATACCCCGGTAGCGCTCCCGGATCAGGGCATCGTTGTCCAGAGCCTCGTCCGGGGCGTAGGCCCAGAATTCCCTCCGCACCTGCTCGTGCAAGCGCTCGGCGGCGGCCTCGGCGAGACGGTCGGCGAGGGCCTTGAGCAGGATGGCGCTGTAGTCGTCGTGGGCGGCCTCGAAGCGCTCGACATGGGGTTCGATGCCGAGACCGGCGGTGACGGCGAAAGCGCCGATCCAGTCGGGCCGGCCCGTGCTTGCCGGGGCGACGAAATCCGCCAGACAGAGATTAGGCTTGCCCGACGGCTTGCCGCGCTGTTCGCGCAGGAAGCTGAGCCGCTCGGCGATTTCGCGCCGCTCCGGATCGGCATACAGCACCACATCATCGCCTTCGGCAGCGGCCGGGAAAAAGCCCAGAACGGCCCGCGACTTCAGCCAGCCCTCGCCGATGATCCGCTCCAGCATCCGCCGGGCGTCCCGGTACAGCGTGCCCGCGGCGTCTGCCGTGGCCGGCGCATGCAGGAGATCCGGGAAGCGGCCGGAGAATTGCCAGGCGTTGAAGAACGGCATCCAGTCGATGTAGTCCACCAGCTCAGCCAGCGGATATTCGTCGAACACCTGTACCTGGGGATGGGCCGGGACCGGCGGCTGATATCGGTCCCAATCAGGCGTGAAGGCGTTGGCCCGGGCCTCCTCCAGCGACAGCACCGGTGCCTTCACCCGAGGCTTGTCGTGCCGCTCCCGCTTGAGCGCATTGTCGCGTTTTATGTCGGCGATGAATGCGGGGCCGTCGTCTTCGCTGATCAGCTTCTGGACCACACCGACCGAGCGCGATGCGTCCTTGACGTAGAGCACCGGCCCCTCGTAGGCCGGATCGATCTTGACCGCGGTATGGGCCGGCGACGTGGTCGCGCCGCCGATCAGCAGCGGCAGATCCATGCCGCGGCGCTGCATCTCGGCCGCCACACGCACCATCTCGTCCAGCGACGGCGTGATCAGGCCCGACAGTCCGATGATGTCAACATCTTCGGCCACGGCCGTATCGAGGATCTTCTCTCCGGGCACCATCACGCCCAGATCGATGACTTCGAAATTATTGCATTGCAGAACCACGCCGACGATGTTCTTGCCGATGTCATGGACGTCACCCTTGACCGTGGCCATCAGCACCTTGCCCTTGGTCCTCGCCTCGCCGCTGGCCTCGGCTTCGATATAGGGCACCAGATGGGCCACGGCCTTCTTCATCACCCGCGCCGACTTGACGACCTGGGGCAGGAACATCTTGCCCTCGCCGAACAGGTCGCCCACCACGTTCATGCCATCCATCAGCGGACCTTCGATCACGTCCAGGGTGCGGGCCGAGCCCTGACGCGCCTCTTCGGCATCCTCGACCACGTAATCCTCGATCCCCTTGACCAGGGCGTGGGTCAGCCGCTCCGCGACGGGCAGCTCGCGCCAGGCATTGTCGACCTTGCGCTCCGCGGTGCCCTGCCCCTGATACCGGGTCGCGATGTCCAGCAGCCGCTCGGTGGCGTCTTCCCGTCGTGCCAGGATGACGTCTTCGACCGCGTCCCGCAGCGCATCGGGGATCTCCTCGTAGATGGCGAGCTGGCCGGCGTTGACGATGCCCATATCCATGCCGGCGCGGATGGCATGGTAGAGAAACACTGCGTGCATGGCCTCGCGCACGGCATTGTTGCCGCGGAAGGAGAACGACACGTTGCTGACGCCGCCGCTGACCAGTGCGCCGGGCAGCTCCCGCTTGATCGCCGCGGTCGCTTCGATGAAGTCCAGACCGTAACGGTTGTGGGCCTCGATGCCGGTGGCGACGGCGAAGATATTGGGGTCGAAGATGATGTCTTCGGCCGGGAAGCCCACGGTCCCGGTGAGGATCCGGTAAGCCCGCCCGCAGATCTCGATACGGCGTTCGAGGGTCTCGGCCTGGCCCTGTTCGTCGAAGGCCATGACGATGATGGCGGCGCCGTAACGGCGGGCCAGCGTCGCCTGTTCGACGAAGGCATCCTCCCCCTCCTTGAGGCTGATGGAGTTCACCACCGCCTTGCCCTGGACACAGCGCAGACCGGTCTCGATCACATCCCAGCGTGAGGAATCGATCATCACCGGGACCCGTGCGATATCCGGTTCGGCGGCCAGCAGATCCAGGAAGCGCTGCATCGCCGCCACGGAATCCAGCATGCCCTCGTCCATGTTGACGTCGACGATCTGTGCGCCGTTCTCGACCTGCTGGCGCGCGACCTCCAGCGCCGCCGGGTAATCGTCCGCTTCGATCAGCTTGCGGAAACGCGCGGAGCCGGTCACGTTGGTGCGCTCGCCGACGTTGACGAACAGGTCGTCGGGGCCGATGTTCAGGGCCTCCAGCCCGGACAGGCGGCAGCGGCGGGGGATCTCGGGGATCTGCCGCGGCGCATGACCCCGCACCACCTCAGCCAGGGCACTGATGTGTTCCGGCGTGGTGCCGCAGCAACCGCCGACCAGATTGACGATGCCGGCGGCGGCGAACTCTTCCATGATCTCCGCCATCTCCGCCGCGCTCTGGTCGTATTCGCCGAATTCGTTCGGCAAGCCGGCATTGGGATGCGCGCTGACCGCAACGTCGGCGATGCGCGACAGCTCGGCGACATATGGCCGCAGCTGGTCGGCCCCCAGCGCGCAATTGAGCCCGATCATCACCGGCTCGGCATGACGCACGGAATTCCAGAACGCCTCGGTGGTCTGACCCGAGAGCGTGCGGCCGGAAGCGTCGGTGATGGTGCCGGAGATCATCAGCGGTACGTCCCGGCCGATTTCTTCCAGCAGCCCGCTGATGGCGAACAGGGCCGCCTTGGCGTTGAGGGTGTCGAACACCGTCTCCACAAGCAGGATATCGCTGCCCCCATCCAGTAACCCGCGCGCGGCCTCGCGGTAGGCATCGACCAGCGCCGCGAAACGCACGTTCCGGCTACCCGGGTCACTGACGTCGGGAGAGATCGACGCAGTACGGTTGGTCGGACCCAGCACGCCAGCGACGAAGCGCGGCTGTCGTTCACTGCTGAACTCGTCCGCTGCTTCGCGGGCCAGACGCGCCGCCGCGACGTTCAGCTCGTAGACGATGGACTCGAGGCCGTAATCGGCCTGGCTGATGGCGGTGGCGTTGAAAGTGTTCGTCTCGACGATGTCCGCGCCGGCCGCCAGATACTCGCGGTGGATGTCGCGGATCAGCTCGGGCCGGGTCAACGACAGCAGATCGTTGTTGCCCTGGAGATCCTGCCCCCAGTCGGCAAAACGCTCGCCGCGGAAATCGGCTTCGTCCAGCTCCTGGCCCTGGATCATGGTGCCCATGGCGCCATCCAGCACCAGGATGCGCCGGGCAAGCAGGTCGTTGAGCCGTTGGCGGAGGTTGTCACTCATGGGCGATATCGTTCAGGCACTATCGTTCAGGCGCTCTTGGCGGCCGGCGTCGGCCGCAGTCCGAGGCTGTGGCAGATGGCGTAGCTCAGCTCGGAGCGGTTGAGCGTGTAGAAATGGAAGTCCTCGACGCCGTGGCGGCGCAGGTCCTGGACCTGGTCGATGGCGACGCTGGCCGCGATCATGCGCCGCGTGTCGGCGTCATCGTCGAGTCCTTCGAAGCGCCGTTGCAGCCAGTCCGGCACGCTGGCGCCGCAGCGCCTGGCGAATTTCAACAGCTGCGGAAACCGGGTGATCGGCAGGATCCCGGGCACGATGGGCACGTCGATACCGGCCGTCACGCACAGGTCGCGGAAACGGAGGAAGCGTTCATTGTCGAAGAAGAACTGCGTCACCGCCCGACTCGCGCCGGCGTCGATCTTGCGTTTCAGGTTCTCCAGATCGGCCAGCGGGGAGATGGCCTCCGGATGCACCTCGGGATAGGCCGCGACGCTGATGTCGAAATCGGCGACGGTCTTGAGACCTTTCACCAGGTCCGAGGCATAAGCGAAGCCGCCGGGGTGCGGCCGGTAATGGGTGGTGCCGGCCGGCGGGTCTCCGCGCAGCGCCACGATCTGACGGATCCCCATGCGGTAATAGTCCCGCGCGATGTCCAGCACCTGTTCTTTCGGTGCCCCGATGCACGTCAGGTGCGGCGCGCAGGTCAGACCGGTCTCGCGCACGATCCGCTCCACCAGCCGGTGCGTGCGCTCGCGGGTGGATCCGTCGGCACCGTAGGTGACCGAGACGAAATCCGGATTGAGCGGGGCCAGACGCTGCACGGAATTCCACAGGCGCTCGGCCATGGCATCGTTGGCCGGCGGAAAAAATTCGAAAGAGACGCGGGGCTGTGCTGTCATGAGAGGCTCCGGGAGGATTCAGGCGGCGGCTCGCTTGCCGCCGGGTTCGCGCCGGGCCACCGACAGGATGACCGGGTAGGGGTGACCGGGGAGCTGGTGCCAGTGCTCCAGCGCCAGTCCGGCGTCCCGGAACCAGGCATCCAGACGCGGGCGGTCGATGGCCACCAGATCGTCCGACAGATCCGGCGCATCCTCCGCTGCGGAAGCGGTGAGGAATTCGACCAGCAGCAGGCGGCCTCCGGCGCGCAGCACCCGGGCAGCCTCGCACAGCACCTGTCCGGGCTGCTCGGCCTGGAACAGGACCTGATCGATGGTCACGGTGTCGAAGCTGCTGTCGGCAAAACGCAGCTGATACATGTTTCCCTGCCGCACCAGCAGGTGATCCAGACCCGCGGCGTGGAGGTTGCTGCGAGCGAGCATCAGCATGGCTCGGGAGATATCGATGCCGACCGCGCGGGCGGAATTCTCGCCCAGCAGCCGCAGCATGCGACCGCTGCCGGTGCCGATGTCCAGCAACTCGCCGATCGCCTCTCCACGCAGGGACTTCAGGATAATCGCATCGACCGTGGCTTCATCCTCGACCCTTGCGGCACCGGCCGCGTCCCCGTCCACCAGCGCCCGGGCCGCCTCGGCACGCCGCTCCAGGGCGGCTTCCAGGCGCCGCCGGTCCAGCTCCAGCTGAGGATCGTCCGTCGGCAGCTGGCCGAGCAGCGCCGCGGCGACCTCCGCGCCCGGCCCGCTGCGCGGGACGCGGTAGAACACCCAGTTCTGTTCCCGATAACGGATCAGCAGGCCGGCATTACACAGCAGCTTGAGATGGCGGGACACCCGGGGCTGACTCTGCCCGACGATAGCGGTGATCTCGGTCACGGTCAGCTCGCTGCGGGCGCAGATGGCAAGCAGCCGCAGCCGGGTCGGCTCGGCGGCGGCCTTCAGCGCGCTCAGGAGGGCCTCGAGATCTTTCATGCAATCAATATAAAGATATCTTTATATTTTGCAAGTGTCTGTTTAACAGGAATTTACATAAGGGGGGGCTTATCCCCCGAAGGCAAAATGGCCGGACCCCCGACGGGATCCGGCTCGAATGGCTGCTGAAGGCGTCTCAGGGCAGAGCCACGACCCAGGCCGAGTTGCGCAGCCATTTCTCGCGCATCTTCTCCAGAGCGCCGATGTTCTCCGCGGTGTCGACGAAGTTATCGATCAGATTGCGGAACTGCGGGTCGTCGGCCGGGACGGCGATACCGATGGGCTCGAAGGTGAAAGGCTCCTTGAGCGTCGACAGACCGGCGTCCGGATACCGGAGGATGGTCAGCAGGCAGATCGCCATGTCGGCGACCATGGCGTCGACCTCGCCGTCCAGCAGCAGCTTGACCCCATCATCGTAGTCCTCGACGGCCATCAGCCTGGACTTGGGCATCACCGTCTGCACGTAGTCCTCGCTGGTGGAGTTCTTGAGCGCAGCCAGCGTGAGCTTGGCATCATCGATCTCGCCGGCTTCCCGGGCCGCGGCGAGCACGCTCGAACGGGTCAGGATGGATTTGCCGGACAGCATGTAGGGGCCCACGAACGTCGCCCGCTGCGAGCGCCGGGCGGTGATCGACATGCCCGACATGACCATGTCCACCTTGCCCTGCTCCAGGGATTTGAGCAGATCACCGAACGGTGCCCGGACGATCTTCAATTCGACCCGAAGGCCGTCGGCGATCAGCTTGGCCAGGTCCACTTCCAGACCGATCAGCGCGCCCTCGCGGCTGACCACGTTGTAGGGCGGCTGGGTCCCGGACATGCCGACCCGCAGCTGGCCGCTCTCGACCACCCGGTCCAGCACCGGGCTAGCCGCCTGGGCGGTCCCGGTGGCGACGGCCAACGCCAGCATGGCCGTCATGACTCGCAAGAATTTCTTCATCGTCTCTCTCCCTCCCGGATAGTCGGCCCCGAACTGGCGGCCCGAAATTTACCTGCGGCGGCTCGCCCCAGGCTCAATGCAACACCTGCGGATCGGAATCCGCGGGCAGATCCACAAACAGGGATTCCGCATCCACCGCGTCGAAGCGATAGGCGCGGTTACAAAACTCGCAGCGGACCTCGACGCGCCCCTCCTCCCGGAGCAGATCGGTGATCTCTTCGCGTCCGAGCATCCGCAGGGTGCTCTCGACCCGCGTCTGGCTGCAGGAGCATCGGAAGCGAACCGGCTCGGCGTCGAACAGACGCAGATCGTCCTGATGGAACAGCCGCCGCAGGATGTCCCGATCCGCCAGGTGGCGGAGTTCGTCACGGGACAGGGTGTCGGCCAGCACCTGCAGATGCTCCCAGGCTCGCTCGGCCTCTTCGCCCCAGGAATCGGGCAGCCGCTGGAGCATCATGCCGGCGGCGCCCTGGGGGCCGGTTGCCAGCCACAGGCGCGTCGGCAGCTGCACAGAATTACTGAAATACGTCTCCAGGGACTCGGCCAGGCTGCCGCCGGTGATGGGCACGATACCCTGATAGCTCTCCTGATCGCGGCCGGTCTCGATGGTGATCGCCACCCGGCCTTCGCCGGCGAGGCTGCGCAGATCGCCCTCGGGCTCGTCGCCGCGCCATTTGGCGAGGCCCCGGATCTCCTGCTGACTGGTGCACTGGACCACCAGCAGATGCATGGGGCCGTCGCCCGTCAGCTGCATGGTCAGCTTGCCCTCGAATTTGAGGGTGGAGGCCAGCAGCACCGCCGCCGCCAGAGCCTCGCCCAGCGCCCGGCGTATCGCTGGCGGATAATCCGCCTGGCCGGCGATCTGCTGCCAGCTCTCGTCCAGATGGACCAGCTCGCCGCGCACCGGCATGTGCTCGAAAAGAAAACGGTGCAGGCAATCCGAGTCGTTGATGCTGCGCGCCTCAGCCATCCAGAGACTCTTTCAGCAGCTTGTTGACCTCGGCCGGATTGGCCTGACCGCGGGTCGCTTTCATCACCTGTCCGACGAAAAAGCCGAACAGCTTGTCCTTACCCGCCCGGTATTGCTCGAGCTGGCCGGGATTATCCGCCAACACCTGGTCGATGACCGCCTGGATGGCGCCGCTGTCGGTGATCTGTCGGAGCCCGCGCGCCTCGATGATAGCGTCGGCGCTGCCTTCCCCGGCCCACATGGCCTCGAACACCTGTTTGGCGATCTTGCCGGAGATAGTCTGGTCCTCGATCCGGCTCAGGAGTCCCGCCAGGGCTTCCGCGCTCACCGGACTGTCCTCGATCTTCACGCCGTCCTTGTTGAGGGCCCCCGAGAGTTCGCCCATGACCCAGTTGGCGGCGACCTTCTTATCGCCGGCGCCGGCGGCCACGGTCTCGAAATAATCCGCCATCGCGCGGCTGGCGCACAGCACCGCCGCATCGTATTCAGACAGACCGTAATCGCTGACGAAACGCGCCTGTTTCTCCCAGGGCAACTCCGGCAGCGTGGCCCGGATCTCGTCCACGGTCGCCCGCTCGATCTCCAGGGGCAGCAGGTCGGGATCCGGGAAATAGCGATAGTCGTTGGCCTCTTCCTTGCTGCGCATGGGCCGCGTCTCGTCCTTCGCCGAATCGTAGAGCCGGGTCTCCTGGACCACGCTGCCACCGGACTCGATGATGTCGACCTGGCGCTCGACTTCGTAGTTGATGGCGCGCTCGATAAAGCGGAAGGAATTGAGGTTCTTGATCTCCGCCCGGGTGCCGAATTCGTGCCGGCCCAGAGGCCGCACGGAGACGTTGGCATCACAGCGCAGGGATCCTTCCTGCATGTTGCCGTCGCAGATGTCCAGATAACGGACAAGCTGGTGGATCAGCTTCATGTAAGCGACCGCCTCGCGCGCCGAACGCATGTCCGGTTCGGAGACGATCTCCAGCAGCGGTGTGCCGGCGCGGTTTAGATCGATCCCGGACAGGCCGTGGAAGTCTTCGTGCAGCGACTTGCCCGCATCCTCTTCGAGATGCGCCCGGGTGATACCGATGCGCTTGCGGGCGCCGTCGTCCAGGGTGATGTCGACCCAGCCGTCGTGCACCACCGGCAGTTCGTACTGGCTGATCTGGTAGCCCTTGGGCAGATCGGGATAGAAGTAATTCTTGCGCGCGAAGATCGAACGCGGAGCGATGCTGGAGTGGCTGGCGAGACCGAAGCGGATCGCCATCCTGACCGCTTCCTCGTTAAGCACCGGCAGCACGCCCGGATAACCCAGGTCCACCAGGCAGGCCTGGGTATTGGGCTCGGCGCCGAAGGCGGTCGAGGCGCCCGAGAAGATCTTGCTGGTCGTCTTCAGCTGGGCATGGATCTCCAGCCCGATGACCACTTCCCAACTCATTCGTATTCCTCCATTGACTGCCGGCCGGGAGCGTTCAGGCGAATTCGCCGCCGGGGGCCATCTTGTGCCAGTCCGTCACCTGCTGATAACGGTGCGCGGCATTGAGCATGCGTGCCTCGTCGAAATGGCGTCCGATCAACTGCAGCCCCACCGGCAGGCCGTCCACCATGCCGCAAGGCACCGACATGCCCGGCAGGCCCGCCAGATTGACGCCGATGGTGTAGATATCGTTCAGGTACATGGTCACCGGGTCGTCGGTCTTGGCGCCGAGGGCGAACGCCGGGGTCGGCGTAGTCGGACCCAACAGCAGATCCACCGACGCGAAGGCCTGGCGGAAATCCTCGGCGATCAGCTGCCGGACGCGCTGGGCTTTCAGATAATAGGCGTCGTAATAACCGGCCGAGAGCACGTAGGTGCCGGTCATGATGCGGCGCTTCACTTCGGCGCCGAAACCCTCACCGCGGCTTCGCTTGTAGAGATCTTCCAGGTCCACCGGATCCTCGGCGCGATAGCCGAAGCGGATTCCGTCGTAGCGGGACAGGTTCGACGAGCACTCGGCGGGCGCGACCACGTAGTAAGCGGGGACGGAAAGCCCCACATTGGGCAGGTGTACGTCCTGGACATCGGCCCCGAGCTTGCGGAATTCGTCGATGGCCGACTCCACCGCCGCGGCGTTGGCCGCATCCAGCCCGGCGTCGAAAAATTCCCGCGGCACGCCGATGCGCAGGCCGGACAGCTCATCGTCCAGGCTGGCCGCATAATCGGGCACCGGCTCGTCGACGCTGGTGGAGTCGCGCGGATCATGTCCCGCCATGGCCGTGAGCATCAGCGCCGCGTCCTCGGCGGTCCGGGTCAGTGTGCCCGCCTGGTCGAGGCTGGAAGCGAAAGCGATCATGCCGTAGCGGGAGACGCGGCCGTAGGTAGGCTTGAGGCCGGTGATGCCGGTCAGGGCGGCCGGCTGACGGATCGAGCCTCCGGTGTCGGTGCCGGTCGCGGCAGGCGCGAGTCGCGCCGACACCGCCGCCGCCGAGCCACCGGAAGAGCCCCCCGGCACCTTGTCCGTATCCCAGGGATTGCGCACCGGGCCGTACCAGCTGGTCTCGTTGGACGAGCCCATGGCGAACTCGTCCATGTTGGCCTTGGCCAGGGTCACCATGCCGGCTTCCGCCAGCCGCTCCACGACGAAGGCGTCATAGGGCGCCACGAAGTTGTCCAGCATCCGGGAGCCGCAGCTGGTGCGCACGCCGCGGGTACAGAAGATGTCCTTGTGGACCAGGGGCAGACCGGTCAGGGGCCCTGCCTCTCCGGCCGCCAGGGCCGCGTCGGCGGCGCTGGCCTGCTCCAGGGCCGCATCGGCGGTCACGGTGACCAGGGCGTTGAGCCCCTTATTCAGCGATTCGATGCGGCCGAGAAAATGGCGCGTCAATTCGACGCTGCTGACCTCACGCGCGTGCAGCGCGGCAGAGAGTTCGGCCAGGGTTCGGGTGTGCATTCAAGATTCCTGTGATCGTGTCGCCGGGACCGGGTCCGCGGCGGTGGGCAACGGCAGCGGTCGACTACGAGACGTCGGCCGGGAACATCCCCGGGGATTACTCGATGACCTTGGGGACCAGATAGAGACCGCGCTCGGTGCGGGGTGCATTGGCCTGGAATTGCTCGCGCTGGTCGGCTTCCGAGACCACGTCGGCACGCAGCGGCTGTGACATGTGCAGGGGATGGGCCATGGGCTCCACCTTGTCGGTGCTGGCGGCGTCGAGTTTGGCCACGAAATCGATGATCCGGGAGAGGGTCTCCACGTACCCCGGTACCTCCTCCTCGGAGATGCGCAAACGGGCCAGATGGGCGATATTCTCAACCTCATGTCGCGTCAGTGCCATGCGTCACTCCTGGGCTGATTCGAGCGCGATCAGACAAGCTGGCTATAATACATCGCCGCTTGCCGTCAGTCGCCCCCGTTGCTAGATTTAGGCGTTTATCCGACCCCTCCTCCCTCACACGGACCTGTTTCCACATGCTCAAGAGCCTTCGCGGTTACTTTTCCAACGATCTGTCCATCGACCTCGGCACCGCGAACACCCTGATCTATCTGCGGGGCAAGGGCATCGTGCTGAATGAACCGTCGGTGGTCGCCATCCGTGAAGAGACCGCTCGCGGCGGCCGCGCGGTCCAGGCCGTGGGCGCCGAGGCGAAAAACATGCTGGGCCGGACGCCCGGCAACATCACCGCCATTCGTCCGCTGAAGGACGGCGTCATCGCCGACTTCACCGTGACCGAGAAGATGCTCCAGCACTTCATCAAGAAGGCCCACGGCAGCCGTTACTTCCGGCCCAGCCCGCGGGTCCTCGTCTGCGTCCCCTACGGATCGACCCAGGTGGAACGACGCGCCATCCGCGAGTCGGCCGAGGGCGCCGGGGCGCGAAAGGTCTACCTGATCGAGGAACCCATGGCGGCGGCGATCGGTGCAGGCATGCCGGTCCACGAAGCCCGGGGTTCGATGGTGCTGGACATCGGCGGCGGCACTTCGGAAGTCGCGATCATCTCCCTGAACGGCATCGTCTACGCGGCAT
Organism: uncultured Gammaproteobacteria bacterium; assembly: GCA_965364575.1. GTDB lineage: Bacteria > Pseudomonadota > Gammaproteobacteria > Steroidobacterales > XN24 > CAMYOC01. Next base: position 5,250 of record CBDTYJ010000022.1, on the reverse strand, counting down.
CGGTGCGAGTCGGCGGCGATCGCTTCGACGAGGCCATCATCGCCTACGTCCGCCGCAACTACGGCATCCTCATCGGCGAAGCCACGGCCGAGCGGATCAAGCATGACATCGGCTCCGCGTACCCGGGCGAGGAGGTCCGGGAGATCTCGGTCAAGGGCCGCAACCTGTCCGAGGGCGTGCCGCGCAGCTTCACGCTCAACAGTAACGAGATCCTGGAAGCCCTGCAGGAGCCGCTGCAGGGCATCGTCGGCGCGGTCAAGGCGGCCCTGGAACAGACGCCGCCGGAACTGGGTGCCGATGTGGCCGAACGGGGCATCGTCCTGACCGGCGGCGGCGCCATGCTGCGGGACCTGGACAAACTGCTGATGGAAGAGACCGGATTGCCGGTGGTCATCGCCGACGAACCGCTGACCTGCGTCGCCCGCGGCGGTGGCAAAGTGCTGGAACTCATGGATCAGCACGGTCCGGGGCTGTTCGGGCTCGAATAGCCCGGGCTGGCAACCCGCGGCGGCTCGGGTGAGAATAGCCGCCCATGGTGAAAACTCCCGCACCCACCGTGAGTTGAGCGGGCTGCAACACAGCGACCACAAGCCCATGTTCACGCGCGGCCCTTCCCTGGGCATGCGCCTGTTCCTGCTGGCGATCTTCTCGATCCTGCTGATGTACCTGGATCATCAGCGCGGCCACCTGCAGACGGTCCGGCAGGGTCTGTCCGTGGCGGTCTATCCTATCCGCCTCGTCGTCGACCTTCCGACCCGGGCTCTGGCGTGGGCCGGCGAGTCACTGACTACCCGGCGTGCGCTTTTCGAAGACAACGCGCGGCTGCGCCGGGAGCAGCTCGAGGCCCGGGTGCGTCTGCAGCGTCTCGAATCCCTGGAGGCCGAGAACGGCCGGCTGCGATCGCTGCTGGAATCGAAGCCGCGGCTGCCCGACCGGATACTGGTGGCGGAGATCCTGTCGGTGGATCTGGACCCGTTCCGCCACCGCCTGGTGATCGACAAGGGCATCGGCGCCGGCCTGTTCGTGGGCCAGGCGATGCTGGACGCAGACGGCGTGGTCGGCCAGGTCACCCGGGTCGACCCGCTCAGCGCCGAGGCGATCATGATCAGCGATCCCGGTCACGCCACGCCGGTGGAGATCAATCGCAACGGGCTGCGCACTATCGCCCTGGGCACCGGCGACAGCAGTCGCCTGCTGCTGCCGTTCCTGCCCAACAACGCCGACGTCCAGGCCGGCGACTTGCTTGTCACCTCTGGCCTTGGCGATGCCTTCCCCTACGGTTATCCCGTGGCGCGCGTCGTGGCCGTGGACCGGCGGCCCGGCGAGCCCTTTGCCGAGATCGTGGCCGAACCGACCGCGGCACTGAACCGGGAGCGGGAGATCCTTCTGGTCTGGCAGCGGGAGCGGGTCCCGGATAGCGAACCGCAAAGCCCCGATGACAGCCCTGGCGAGAACCCGGACGGAAGCCCCGACCCAAGTCCGGACGAGAGCGTGGCCGAGACGCCCGCCGCCGTCACCGAGGCCGAGCCATGAGCACCCGGGGCGGCATCTTGCCGGTACTCCTGTTCTTCCTCGTGGCCCTGTCTCTGGAAGTGGCACCGATGCCCGGGACCCTGGAGCCCTGGCGCCCGCCCTGGGTCGCCCTGTCGGTGATCTACTGGAGCATGCACAGGCCGGCCCGGTACGGCGTCGGGATAGCCTGGCTGATCGGCCTGCTGCTGGACGTGCTCAAGGGTTCGGTGCTGGGACAGAACGCCCTGTCCCTGGCGGTGGCTGCCTATCTGACCATCAAGCTGTGCCAGCGTCTGCGGGTGTTCCCGATCTGGCAGCAGGCGATCTCGGTGAGCCTGATCGTCGCCGTGCTGGGATTCATCGGTTTCTGGATACAGGGGATGACGGGCGAATTGCAGGGTGGGCTCCTGCGGCTGGCGCCCATCGTCTCGACCCTGCTCATATGGCCACCCATGAGCTGGCTGACCGATCGCCTGATCGCTTCCCGGGAACGGGGCTGAGATCGTGGCGACGCGGCTCAAGGACCACTGGCGCGAACAACGGCTGTTCCTGGCGCGCGTGTTCGCATCCGGCGCCCTGGTCATCGCGCTGACCCTTTTCGTGATGGTGCGGCTGGTGGATCTGCAGGTGCTGCGCTTCGAACATTTCAGTGAGCTGTCGCTGGGCAACCGGGTCCGTATCGAGCCGCTGCCGCCGACCCGGGGCCTGATCTACGACCGCAATGGCATTGTGCTGGCCGAGAATCTGCCCTCCTACCAGCTGGAGATGATCCCCGAACAGGTCACGGACATCGACGCCAGCCTGGAGGCGCTGGTCGGGATGGGGCTGCTCGAAGCGGACGATCTCGACCGTGTCCGCGAGGACATCCGTCGGCAGCCGAATTTCCGCCCTGTGGCGCTGCGTTACCGCCTGAGCGAAGAGGAAGTGGCACGCTTCGCCGTGCGCCGCCAGCAGTTCCCCGGGATCGACATCCAGGCGCGGCTGATCCGCCATTATCCTTACGGCTCGGTGGCGGTCCACGCCCTCGGCTACGTCGGCAGCGTGAGTCAGGCCGATCTGCAGCGACTCGAACCGGGCGATTACGCCGGCACCACCCATACCGGCAAGATCGGCGTCGAATTCGCCCAGGAAGACGCGCTGCACGGCGGCGTCGGCTACCGGCAGGTGCTGGTCAATGCCCAGGGCCGTATCCTTCAGGAACTGGAACGGGACAGCCCGATCCCGGGCGCCGACGTCTATCTCACCCTTGACCTGGAATTGCAGCTTGCGGCAGAAGCCGCGCTGGGTGGACGTCGCGGCTCCATCGTCGCCCTCGATCCGAACAACGGCCACGTGCTGGCGCTGGTCAGCCAGCCCGGGTATGACCCCAATTACTTCAGCGCCGGCATCTCGACCCGGGAATATCGCGCGCTGCAGGAGGACCCGGATATCCCCCTGTTCAATCGCGCCCTGCGCGGTCTCTATCCACCGGGGTCCACTATCAAGCCGGCGATCGGACTGGCCGGACTCCACTACGGCGCGGTCGCGCCCTGGCAGCGGGTCTACTGCCTGGGGTACTACACCCTGCCCGGCAGCAGCCACCGCTTCCGCGACTGGAAGCGGGAGGGCCACGGGCCGGTCAATCTGAACGACGCCATCGCGCAATCCTGCGACGTCTATTTTTACGAACTGGCGCTGAAACTGGGTATCGACAACATGCACGCCTTCCTCGGTGGTTTCGGTCTGGGCCACCGTACCAGGATCGACGTGCCGGCCGAGAAAGCGGGCACCCTGCCGTCGCGGGAGTGGAAACGGGCCAATTTCCGGCGCCGCGAGGATAAGGTCTGGTTCCCGGGCGAGACCCTGATCACCGGCATCGGCCAGGGTTATCTGCAGACCACGCCTCTGCAACTGGCCCAGATGACCGCGACCCTGGCGACCCGCGGCCGCGCCTTCCGCCCCACCCTGGTGGCGGCCGTGCGCGACGCATCCGAAGAGCAGATGGTCGAGTTCGAACCGGAGGCTCTGCCGCCGGTCGAGGTGAGCGACCCGGCCCAGTGGGACGCGGCAGTCCAGGGCATGGTCGAAGTGATGCACGGACCCCGCGGCACGGCGCGCGCGTCGGCCGCCGACGCCCCCTACCGCATCGCCGGGAAGACGGGCACCGCTCAGGTGGTGAACATCGCCCAGGACGAAAAATACGACGCCGAGGAACTGGATGAGCGGCTCAGGGACCACGCCCTGTTCATCGCCTTCGCGCCGGTAGAAGATCCACTCATCGCCGTGGCCGTCGTCGTGGAGAATGGCGGCAGCGGCAGCGGCGCCGCCGCGCCGGTCGCGCGGGCGGTGCTGGACGACTACCTGCTCCGGGAAACGAGATGATGATGCTCGACGAACCGCTGGACCGTCCGCGCCCGATCTCGGTGGCGCAGCGGCTGTTGACAGGCCTGCGGCTGGATGGGCCCCTCCTGTTCGGTCTCCTCGCGGTCTGTGCCTTCGGTCTTTTCGTGCTCTACAGCGCCGGCGGTTACAACCCGGATCTGCTGGTCCGCCAATCCGTGCGCATCGGTATCGCCGTCATAGTGATGCTGGTAATCGCGCAGATCCCGCCGAAGTTCATGCGGATGTGGACCCCGTGGCTGTTCGCGGTGGGTCTCGGACTCCTGATGCTGGTGCTGATCATGGGCGAGATCGGCAAGGGTGCCCAGCGCTGGCTGGATATCGGCCTGGTGCGCTTCCAGCCGTCGGAGATCATGAAGCTGGCCGCGCCGATGATGGCGGCCTGGTATCTGCACGAGCGGCCGCTGCCGCCGAAGGTCTCGGAGGTCCTCATCGTGACTGTCGGGGTCGTCATCCTGCCCGCCGCACTGATCGCCCGCCAGCCGGACCTGGGCACGGCGCTGCTGATCGCGGCCGCGGGTCTGATCGTCATCCTCCTGGCCGGCTTGTCTGTGAGGTTGATGGTGCTGTCGGCGGTGCTGGCTCTGGCGGCGGCACCACTCCTGTGGTTCAACATGCACGACTATCAGCGCCAGCGAGTGCTCACCTTCCTCAATCCGGAGAGCGATCCGCTCGGGTCCGGGTATCACATCATCCAGTCGAAGATCGCGATCGGTTCGGGCGGCATCTTCGGCAAGGGATGGCTCAACGGGACCCAGGCGCAGCTCGAATTCCTGCCGGAGCGCGCCACCGACTTCATCTTCGCGGTGCTCGGCGAGGAATTCGGCCTGCTGGGTCTGTGCAGCCTGCTGCTGCTGTACATCTTTATTGTTCTGCGCGGCCTGTACATCGCGACCCAGGCCCAGGATACCTTCGGCCGCCTGCTGGCCGGCAGCATCAGCCTGACATTCTTCGTCTACGTATTCGTCAACACCGGCATGGTCACCGGCCTGCTGCCGGTGGTGGGCGTGCCGCTGCCGCTGGTCAGCTACGGCGGCACCTCGATGGTGACCCTGATGGCCGGTTTCGGTATTCTCATGTCGGTCCATTCGCACAGGAAGCTCGTTACCCAGTGAACACGCTCTCCCGGCCCGCCAGGAATCTGGCCGCCGCGTTGATCGCCCTGATCTCGCCGCTGGCGGGCCACGCCGTCGACACCTCCAGGGCCGACGTTCAGGCCTTCGCCCAGCGCATGGCAGAGGAGCACGGCATCGCCGTCGAGGAATCCCTGAAGATCCTCGCCCAGGCCGAGATCCAGCCGCGCATCATCGAGGCCATGGACCGGCCCGCCGAGAAGGTCAAACCCTGGTATGAATACCG
>CBDTYJ010000021.1:0-18671 GCA_965364575.1 uncultured Gammaproteobacteria bacterium | reverse complement strand
GCCTGGGGCCAGGTCTGCGCGGGACCGCACCAGAACCCCTGCTCGATGGTGTCTACAGTCACGTCGCGGCAGTTGACATACTGCTGAGACCCGGCGGTCTCCGGATCAATATCTGACAGATATCCCTGGAAGTAGTCTCTGAATTCATTCTCGAAACCCGGCTGCGCGTAGACCGTCTGGATCCGCTCCAGCATCAACGGGAGAAGCAGCGGGTTCATGCCTTCATTCGCCGTACCACCCAACTCGCCGAGAACCTCGGTCACGTCGTAGCTGCCGGCCGGTACTTGATCCAGGGCGCTGCCCAGGGGCTCGTAATAGAGCACCGCAAAGGGATCGGCTTCGACGCCGGCGGAGTTGATCGAGGCAGAGAGTGTGGCGGTGCCGATGACGTCTCCGACGGAGACCCCGCTCTCGTCATTGGTCTTGGGATAGTGTTTTCTCGACAAGGAGGCCCAGTCCGGCTCCCCGATTGGTACCAGTATCTGGCTGAAATCGATGACCCCGATGCGGTTGTATCCCATGCTGCGGAACTCGAACACAGATCCGGTGAAGATGTCATGGGGATAAACGCGACCGATGGTGTAGCCACCGGGTCCCGCGCCATCGATCTCATGCACGGTGTTCCCGGCGACAATGGAATGACCGATCACCATGTCTTCCACAGCGTGGGCGTTGCCGATCGTCGCGGCGATGCCGCCCGCCAGGTTCGGTTTGTCCAGCTCGGTGGTCCGCGGTTTTCCGAACACCTGGTTCTCGACGACGGTGCTGCTCTGAATCTGCATGTAGCCGTTGGACATATAGAGGCCGCCGCCGCGCCAGTATCCGATATCCAGCAGATCGAGCAGGAAAGGCGGGAGCGCCAGCGGTTCGACCAGGTTTCTGGCGATGGTGCTGTTATCCACGTGAATCCTCGTCGACAGTCCTATGCCGCCGCCGTCGGAATACACGCCGCCGCCGTAAGCGAAGAGCCCGGCAATGCGGTTTTCGGAGATCGCTGACTGCCTGATCGACGAGACCCTGACGCCGGTATTCCGCCCGCCGACGGAGAACACGCCTCCGCCGGCCGCGCCTGCGCCGTAGACCGTGTTGCCGCTGACGACGCAGTTGTCCATCACGACGGTGTCTGCATAGACCCCGCCGCCGTATGCGCCACCGTCGCGCGAGGTATCCGCATCGTCGCCGACGGCGTGATTGTCGTAGATGGCGCAGTCGGTCAGGGTGGCCACACCCCAGACGGCGAGGCCCGCCCCCCTTGCGAGGGTAGAGGTCTGATCGTCATCCGGGTGCTGGCCGACGTCCGCGGCCGCGTCGAATACGCTGTGGCCACCGGTGATCGCGACATTGACCAGTTCGAGATCCCCGGACACCGCCAGGACTCTTGCCGGCTCCGCGCCGTTCCAGTTCAGCGTGATGCCGTCGGGCAGATCCGATGCATCGATGAAGACGTCCTTGTCGGCAAAAAGCGCCGACTTCCCGTAGTCTCGGTCGTGATAGCCGACGAGATAGGAGATGTTGTTGGCCTCGTCGAAGCCCATGACCTCGCCGACGAGCACCGTGTGCGCTTCGGCTACGTAGACCAGATTGACCGTGCCACCGTTGAGGGACGGGTCAAAGGTAATTCTCCGACCGGACGGCGCGGACGCGAGGGCGGACCGGAGCGTCACCGTCCCGACTGGTGGCGACGGGTCGTCCAGCAGGCTATTGACGACCAGTGCGGGCACCGGGGCCCCGTCTCCGCCGCTGCCTCCCCCACAACCGGGAAGTCCTGTCAGCGCGGCCAGGCAGAACAGCACAATACCGGCGCTACGGCGCGAATGAAGATGAGCTGGCGATCCAACGCTCATGCAGTCCTCCAATATTACTCCCCCGCCCTTGTTTCACGCGTCGCTGAGAGGTGCGGACCATTGCCCACTCTTGCGTAGTCAATAAAGACACAACAGGGAGACGGATCCTCAATAACCATATCCAACCTGCCGCGGGCCGGCTTTCCATGTACGCATCCCGGGTCACGGAGATTGTTCTCCGCCAATTCTGGCACGGAGTAACGATAAGGGAACAGGCCTGGAGGGGGATATTCCGAATCAGGCAACGGGGTTATTCAGAACCGGTCATTTCAAAACGGTGCCGGCCGAAATTGACTTGTCTCCGTCACCGGCCAAAAAAAACGCCGGCTTGCGCCGGCGTTCCCAAAGGTGGGGTCAGGAAGGGGTACGGTTCAGCCGCACTTGGATTCGCCGCAATTCAGACAGGTCATACACCCGTCCATCAGCACCACGGCGGCATGATTACATTTGACGCAGAGCTGCGCGCCCTCGGGGAACGGACTCTCGGCGAAGGCGTCCTGCTGGCGCGATTCCGCTTCGAACTGGGCGCGTTTCTCGTCGATCAACTTCTGCCGGTTCTGGTCGACGCCGAGCTTCTGCATCAGACCGATCTCGATCAGGTGTTTCTCGACCACGTCCCCGATCTCGGCCACCAGCGATGGCATGAACTTGCCACCGGGCTTCCAGTAACCGCCCCGGGGATCGAACACGGCCTTGAGCTCTTCGACCAGGAAGGTGACGTCACCGCCCTTGCGGAACACGGCCGACATCAAGCGGGTCAGGGCCACGATCCACTGATGGTGATCCAGGTTCTTGCAGTTGATGAAGATCTCGAAAGGCCGGCGGCTTTCGTGCTTGGTGCCCTGGTTGAGCACGATGTCGTTGATGGTCACGTACATGGCGTGCTCTTCGATGGGAGGCTTCACCTTGTAAGTGGTGCCGAGCAGCTGTTCCGGGCGCTCGAGCTTCTCGTGCATGCGCACGACATTACTTTCTGCGCTCGGCAGTACCGGCGTCTTCTTCTCTTCCTCGGGACGGGCCACGGTGTAGCCCACAATCTTCTTGCCAATCTTGGTCGCAGACATGTTCCTGTTTCTCTCCGATTCGGTCGCGCGTGTTCTGTTCCGGGCGGCCGTCAAAACTTTCCGTAATATCCTTCCTTGAGGGCGTCATAGAGGTTGGCGGCGGTATGGACCTCGCCTTCGTATTCCACCTCTTCGTCGCCTTTCATCTCCACCTCGGTGCCGTCGTCGAGGGTGAACACATAAGTGGTGTTCTTGAGATCCTTCTCCTTGACCAGCACGCCCTGGAACGCCTCCGGATTGAAGCGGAAGGTGGTGCATCCCTTGAGGCCTTTCTCATAGGCATACATGTAGATGTCCTTGAAGTCCTCGTAGGGGAAGTCGGTCGGCACGTTAGCCGTCTTCGAGATCGAGGAATCGATCCACTTCTGCGCCGCGGCCTGGATATCCACGTGCTGATCGGGCGTCACGTCCTCAGCGGTGATGAAGTACTCCGGCAGCCGGGCGTCGTCCGTCTCGGCATCCGGCGCAGCCTCGGGATTGATCATCGAGCGGTAGGCCAGCAGCTCGAACGAGAACACGTCCACTTTCTCCTTGGCCTTGCGCCCCTCCCGGATGACGTTGCGGAAATAGTGGTGGGCGAAGCTGGGCTCGATGCCGTTGCTGGCGTTGTTGGCCAGGGACAGGGAGATGGTGCCGGTCGGCGCGATCGAACTGTGATGGGTGAAGCGGGCGCCGACCTCGGCGAGCCTGGCCACGAGTTCGGGCGCTTCCTCGGCCACCTGCTGCATGTAACGGCTGTAGCGGGCATGCAGGACCCGGCCGGGGACCTTGTCTCCGGCGCGCAGACCGTCCCGGCGCATCTCCGGGCGCTTGCGCAGCATGGCCTCGGTCACTTCGAAGTCCCGGTTCATGATCGGCGCCGGACCCTTCTCTTCGGACAGCTCCAGCGCAGTCTCCCACCCCGCCAGCGCCAGCTCGCGCGACACCTTCTCGGTGAATTCGACCGCCGCGTCGGAGCCGTATTTTTTCCGCAGCATGGTCAGGGTCGAGCCCAGACCGAGGAAGCCCATGCCGTGGCGACGCTTCTCGAAGATCTCATGGCGCTGGCGCTCCAGCGGCAGCCCGTTGATCTCGACCACGTTGTCCAGCATGCGGGTGAAGACCTTTACCACGTCCCGGAACTGCTCCCAGTCGAACCGGGCCTCCTCGGTGAAGGCGTCGATCACGAAACGGGTCAGGTTCACCGAGCCGAGCAGACACGAGCCGTAGGGCGGCAGCGGCTGCTCGCCGCAGGGGTTGGTGGCGCGGATGTTCTCGCAGAACCAGTTGTTGTTCCGCTCGTTGACGCGATCGATCAATACGAAACCGGGCTCGGCAAAATCGTAGGTCGAGGACATGATCGAATCCCAGACCCGGCGCGCCGGCAGCGTCTTGTATACCCGGCAGGCCACCAGGCCAGCCTCGTTACAGACGTAGCCTTCCGTGATCGGCCATTCCCGCCACACGAATTGTTCCGGATCCTCCAGATCCAGCTTCTCGTCCTCCACCTCCTGTTTCAGGACCGGGAACGCGAGACGCCAGGGCTTGTTGTCCTTCACCGCCCGCATGAATTCGTCGGTGATCAGCAGCGACAGGTTGAACTGGCGCAGGCGGCCGTCCTCACGCTTGGCGCGGATGAACTCGAGCACATCCGGGTGGCCGATATCGAACGTCCCCATCTGGGCACCCCGGCGACCGCCCGCCGACGACACCGTGAAGCACATCTTGTCGTAGATATCCATGAACGACAGGGGGCCCGACGTATAGGCACCGGCACCGGAGACGTAGGCGCCGCGCGGCCGCAGCGTCGAGAATTCGTAACCGATTCCGCACCCGGCCTTGAGCGTGAGGCCGGCCTCGTGGACCTTGCCCAGGATGTCGTTCATGGAATCCTGGATGGCCCCGGATACGGTGCAATTGATGGTGGAGGTGGCCGGTTTGTAGGCCAGCGCCCCGGCATTCGACATGATCCGGCCGGCCGGGATGGCGCCGTTGCGCAGGGCCCAGAGGAACCGCTCGGCCCAGTGCTCCCGCTTGGCCTCCTCCTCCACATCGGCCAGGGCCCGGGCGACACGCTGATAGGTGTCGTCCATGGTCTCGTCGATGACGGTGCCATCCTTGGCCACCAGACGGTATTTCTTCTCCCAGATATCGACCGAAGCAGGCTGGAACGGTATCTCGGCGACTGTGGCTGCGCTGGTCATCTCCTTAAGCGCTGTTTTCATGACAGACGTCATCCCCCATATGAATTCTTATAGCTCGAAATAACGGTGGAATGTGATTCCCAGGCGCCTCGATGCCAAGGCGATGCAGGCCTTCCCCCGGACCCTTGTTATTTCCCACAAACCACGCCGCCGGCACCGGGCCGGTCAAACACAACATGTAGTGAGAACGGAGTGGTAGATTATGTCCACTGCGCTCCCCTGTCAAGAGCCTGAAGCGAAAAAATAGGCTATTTTTTTCTTATTTAAAACATGAACTTATAAAAACTTCCCAGAAATCATAGAGTTTTTTTTCGCTGGCCCCGAGAAAAACCCTGAATTGCGGTAACACAAGATGTAGTGGCTCTGAATATACCGTGTTTTGACCGCCCCCCGGGCCGCTGTCGGGAGTCTGCCGGGATCCCCGGCGATGGCGAAATCCGCCCTTGAAATGGCTCCGGGCGTCCCTATCTAGGTGGCATCGCAAGGTCAAATGATTTTCCGCTTCAACATGATCTCGTGGAGGTTACAAAAATGTTGGTAAGACACGATCCCTGGTCCCTGATGACCCGTCTGCAGGGTGATATCGACCGGATTCTGGAAAACCGCATGCGCGGCGTGGACGACACCAGTGCCGGCGCCGTGGCCGACTGGACACCGGCCGTGGATATCCGTGAGGAAGACAACCGCTTCGTGCTGGAGGCCGATATCCCCGGGATCGAGCCCGAGGATATCGAGATTACGATGGAAGATGGCGTGCTGACGCTCAAGGGTCAGCGTATGATCCGCGCCCGGGACGACGCGAACGGTTATCGCCGGATAGAACGGGTGTCAGGCTCTTTCTACCGCCGGTTTACGCTGCCGGATACGGCGGACTCCGAGGCCATCGAAGCCCGCTTCAATCATGGCGTGCTCGAGGTCAGCATCCCGAAGCTGCCCAAGGTCCAGCCGCGGAGGATCGACGTCAAGGTAAGCTAGTCGGAGCGCCGCCTGCGACCAAATCGCCGCCGGCGGCATCTACAATCCCGGGACGGGCGGAAATCCCGCCCGTCCCGCGTTTTTCCGCCCCGTTACGGGGTTTTCCCTGTACCGCCGGCTATCCGGCGCAACCCCAAAGGTCTGCTTCATGAAGAGTTCCCCATCGAGGTATGCCATCGGCCTGTTGCTGGCGCTGTCCGTGGCGGCCACTGCCCGGGCGGCCCTGCCGGTCAGCGTGGAAGGGCAGGACATGCCCACACTGGCTCCCATGATCGAACGAGCCGCACCGGCGGTGGTCAACATCGCCACCAGCGGCAGCGTCGAGGTCCAGAGCTTCCGCAATCCGTTTATGGACGACCCGTTCTTCCGCCGTTTCTTCGAGATGGAACCCGACCAGCCCCAGCGTCGGAATACACAGAGCGCCGGCTCCGGCGTCATCGTCGATGCCCGCAACGGCTACGTGATCACCAACGCCCACGTGATCGAGAACGCCGACGAAATCACGGTCACCTTGCAGGATGACCGGACGTTCAGCGCCGAGGTGGTGGGGACGGATCCGGCATCGGACATCGCGGTGATCAAGATCGAGCCGGACGGACTCACCGAAATCCCTCTGTCCGACTCCGAACAGGCCCGCGTCGGCGATTTCGTGGTCGCGATCGGTAATCCGTTCGGCCTCGGCCACACGGTGACCTCGGGCATCATCAGCGCCCTGGGCCGCTCCGGTCTCAACCCCAACGGCTACGAGGACTTCATCCAGACCGACGCATCCATCAACCCCGGCAACTCGGGCGGCGCGCTGGTCAATCTGCGGGGCGAACTGGTCGGCGTGAATTCCGCGATCCTGACCCGCAGCGGCGGCAATATCGGCATCGGATTCGCCATCCCCACCAACATGATCCGTTCGGTGATGGATCAGCTGCTCGAGTTCGGCGAGGTCCGCCGGGGACTGCTGGGCGTAAACATCTACACCGTCACGCCGGACATCGCCAAGGCCTACGGGGTCGAGGAGATCAGCGGCGCCCTGGTATCCCAGGTGGTGCCGGGTTCGGCCGCGGAGAAGGCAGGCCTCGAAGCCGGAGACATCATCACCCAGGTCAACGAGGAGAAGGTCAAGAGCGCCACTGAACTGCGCAATGCCATCGGCCTGCAGCGCGCCGGTGCGCGGGTCAAGCTCAAGTTCGTCCGCGACGGAGACACCCGCACAGTCACGGCGACGCTGGGCGAGTCCGCCAGAGCGGCCGAACCGGTCACCGCCGCCGAGATCCATCAGGGGCTCGCCGGCGCCGAGCTGACCGACGCGGATCCCAACGATCCGGAGACGGGCGGCACCGAAGGCGTGCTCGTCAGCGCGGTGGCTGCCGGCAGCCCGGCCGCCCAGCGCGGTCTGCGGCCCGGTGACGTCATCATCGCCGTCAATCGCCGGCGCGTGGATGGGGTAGAGGCCATGCGGGAAGTGGCGGAAGGCAGCCAGTCTCTGCTGCTCAATATCCGCCGCGGCAGTACCGCACTGCTGTTGCCGATCCGGTGATCGCATAGTCCGGCTCCTTAACGGATGCCGGATTCCGGAACGCGCGGACCGTCGCCGGTCCGCGCGTTTTTTTCGAAACACGATAGCGGGGGCGCCCATGGTATCGGCGGGTCGCTGCGTCTCGCCGATCTGCCGGCCTCAGGCGCGATAAGGGACGCGGCCCGCGGGGCCGCGATCTCTTCATCGCGAGTGAGGCGTTATCCCGAGAGACCTGCAACAAACCCTGACTTATCCCGCCAGCATCCGCGCACCCACCAGCACGAGCAGCAGCGCAAACCCCTGGCGCAGCTTCGCCACCGGCAGATTGTGGGCCAGACGTGCGCCGAGCGGAGCGGTCAATACGCTGGCCAGCGAGATGCCGGCCACCGCCGGCCAGTAGACGTACCCCGTGGCGAACGGCACGGCCATCCCCGCCTGCATGCCCGTCAGGACGAAACCGGAAGCCCCCGCCAGCGCCACCGGCATGGTGCAGGCCGCGGCCGTGCCGACCGCTGTGTGCAGGGCGACGGTCCGCCAGACCAGGAACGGGACCGTCAGCACGCCGCCACCGATGCCGGCCAGGGCGGATACGGTCCCGATCACGGTACCGGCGCCGAGAAAGCCCGGCCAGGCCGGCAGCGGCAGCGCGGCCCGCGGCGGCCGGCCCAGGGCCATGTACAGGGCGATGGCCACGACCAGGACGCCGAACGTCGCCTCCAGCATCCGGTTGCCCATGGCATCCGCGAGACCGGCCCCCAACAGCCCGCCGATGACGATGCCCGGGACCAGCCGCGCGACCGCCGGCCACAACACGGCGCCCCGGCGGTGATGGGCCAGCAGCGAAGAGACGGCAGTGAATACGATCACCGCGAGCGAGGACCCGATGGCGAAGTGCATCCTCGCGCCGTTCGGGATGCCGAGCGGCAGGGTCGCGAAGAACAGGTTCAGGGACGGCACGATCACCAACCCGCCGCCGATGCCGAACAGTCCCGCCAGCAGACCGGAGACCATGCCGATGAGCGGGAACAGCAGATAGATCAGCCAGCCTGTGCCGAATGCTTCAGTCATCGACTGCTTTCCGCGGCATCACTCGTTTGCCGGGCATCGACCGATCCGGAGGCCCCGACCGGCGCGCCGACGAATTTATGGATTACAGCCTGCGTGGACGACGCCATAATGAACTTCCAGGACCCGGCCGGGCCCTAAGCTATCAGAATTGGATCGGTCCCTGTTTCCCGAATGCGCGCCTCAATCCGGAACTTCTTTTTCGGCCTCCTGTGGCCGTCCCTCAGTCTCGCCGCCCCCGCGGACGACAGTGATCTCGACGCCCGACGCGAGGCGTTTGTCGCTGCCCGTCCAGCGGCGGAGGCCGGACGCTGGGAGGACGTAGAGCCCTTCCTGGAGATCCTGCGGGACTATCCCCTGTTGCCCGACCTGCGGGCCGCATGGCTGAGGAAGCGTCTCGGCGACGCCAACGACGAGGAGACCGGCGCATTCCTGGCGCGTTACCCGGAGCTCGGGTTCAGCCGCGGGCTGCGTCTGGCCTGGGCGCAATCGCTGGCGGAACGTCGGCGCTGGGACCGTTATCTGGCCGTCTACCAGGCCCATTATTCGGACAGGAACGACACCGGCCTCGACTGTCTTGCGCTGCGTGCCCGTCTGAATACGGGCCGCAGCGACGGCGTCGCAGACGAAGCCCTGGCGATCTGGCTCTATCCCTACAGCCGCCCGAAGGAATGCGACCCGGTGTTCGCCTGGCTCCATGACGGAGGCTGGATCACGGATGCGAGCAGGCGCGCCCGGATCGATCTGGCTCTGCCGGCCGGCCAGATACAGCTGGCGCGCTATCTGGCGAGACCGCTGCCGCCCGCAGACCAGGCCCGGGTCGAACGCTGGGCGCGCCTGCGCGCCAACCCGGGCCGCGAGCTGCTACAGAAGGGGCAGTTTGCCGACAATGACGCCGATCGCGAACTGGTGGAATACGGGTTGAAACGGCTGGCGGTCCAGGACCCTGAAACGGCCGCGGCGCGCTGGCAGATATATTCCGGCTATTCGTTCACGTCCGGGCAGCGCCTGCTGCTAGAGCGGCGGATCGCCCTGGGGCTGGCGCGGAATTTCCTCCCCGGCGGCCGCGCGGCCATCGCGCGTCAGATCGAGAGCGGTGACCGGGATGCCGTGGTCGCTCACTGGCAGGTGCGCCTGGCGCTGCGCGAAAGCGACTGGTCCGCCGCGCTGGAGGCGTTGGACACGCTGCCACCGGATGCGGACGCCAACACCGACTGGCAATACTGGCGAGCCCGGGCGCTGGCGGCGATCGGTCGTGATGCGGATGCCCGGGCGCTGTACCAGGTGCTGGCGGCCCGGCGTGATTTCTACGGTTTTCTCGCCGCCGACCGGCTGGAGCTGCCCTACGTCTGGTCCGATCTGCCGATCCCGGCCGACGAGGCGGTGATCGATCAGATCGCGGCCCGGCCCGAGTTTGTCCGCCTCAGAGAGCTGTTCGTGACGGGTCTCTACAGCCGCGGCCGCGCCGAGTGGTCGGCTGCGGTGAGTCGCCTCGAACCGGCGTGGCGCGCGCAGGCGGCGATCCTGGCGCAACGCTGGGGCTGGCACTCGACTGCAATCTCTACCGCCGCCAGAGCCGGCCAGGGCGACGATCTGGCGCTGCGTTATCCCTTGCCGTGGCGCGGGGACTTCGTGGAGCTCAGCCAGGCTGCCCGTGTCGAGCCGACCCTGGCCTATGGGGTCGCCCGCAGCGAAAGCCTGTTCATGCCGGACGTGGCCTCGTCGGCGGGCGCCATCGGTCTGATGCAGCTGATGCCGGGCACCGGCAAGGAGACCGCTGCCGCGGCGCGCATCCCATGGCGGGGCTGGCACAGCCTGACCGACCCGCAGACCAACATCACGCTGGGGACGCGGTATCTGTCGAAGATGCTGGCCCGCTTCGACGACAACCCGGTGCTGGCGACCGCCGCTTACAACGCCGGCCCCCATCGCGTGAAACGCTGGCTGCCGGAACGGGGCGCCATGGCGGCCGATGTCTGGATCGATTCCATCCCGTTCCGCGAGACCCGGCGCTACGTGCGCAGGGTGCTCGCCAGCGATGTCGTCTTCGACTGGCGCATGAACGCCGAACCGAGACGGCTCTCCATCCGCATGCCACCGGTGACCGCGGCGCCGGAGGACGGGGCCATCGCCGGACCGTCAGCTGGACTATAATTCCGGCGCCGCCCCACGGGGCACTGCCGATCCGACTATCTGCTGATGCGAAAAAACCTCCCGCGCCTGTCCATTTTCATACTGGGCGGAACCGGCTTTATCGGCAAACACGTCTGCGCCCGTCTGGTGCGGGCCGGCCATGACGTCACGGTGCTGACCCGGTCGCGGGAACGCCATCGCGACCTGCTGGTGCTGCCGACCCTCAAACTGGTCGAGGGCGACCCCTACGACGGGGAAGCCATCGGCCGCCTGATCGGCGGATACGATGCGGTGGTCAATCTTGTCGGTATCGCCAACGAGCGTGGCCGGGACGGCAGGGGATTCCGGCGCGCCCACGTGGACCTGACCCGGACGCTGGTCTCCGCCTGTGAGCAGGCCGGGGTCCGTCGCCTGATCCACCTGGGAGCGCTCAAGGCCGATCCGGACGGCCCCAGCCACTTCCTGCGCACCAAGGGCGAAGGCGAGGAGATCGTCCGGACGAGCAGCCTGGCCTGGACCATATTGCAGCCGTCGGTCGTATTCGGCCCTCAGGACAGACTGACGACCCGTCTGGCGCTGATGCTCAAACGGTTGCCGGTGGTGCCCCTGGCCCGGGCCAACGCCCGCGTGGCGCCGGTGTTCGTGGGTGACGTGGCGGAAGCGGTACTGCGCGCCCTGCGCAGCCGCGCCGCCGTCGGCCACACCTATCAACTGTGCGGACCCCGGGTATTCTCGCTGCGGGAGGTGGTGCAACTGGTCATGGGTGCCACGGGCAAACGGCGGCTGATCCTGGCGCTGTCACCGAGCTCCGGGAAGCTCAAATCCCGACTGCTGGACCTGCTGCCCGACAAACCGTTTTCGACCGACAATTATCTGACCCTGTCGGTCCACAGCATCTGCGACAGCGCCGCCCCGGGCCTGCTCGAGCTGGGCATCCAGCCGACCGCGCTGGAACCGGCACTGAGCCGTTATCTGGGAGGGTCTCCGAGCGCCTGAGCCGACCCGGGCTCCGCGCCGCGGTCTGACGGCGGTTCGGGCGAGATCGCAAGCCGCGCCTCCAGTTCCGCGTGCCGCTCGTCGATCGGCGCCGCCGCCAGCTCGTCGCAGGCGTCGAAAAAAGCCTCGAAATCCTCACCCTGCTCCCGGAACAGCGCGCGGAACGCCGGGACGAATCGGCCGTAGGTGGAGACCGGCACCAGCCGGGCGTTGTTCCACGGCATATCGAACCATCGGTCATAACCGGTGAAGCCGTCCCAGCTGCGTTTGAGGGCCTGGTAACGCTCGAACAGCGCATCGAACTCTTCGGCTTTGCGCTGGCGCATGCGGCCGGGATCATCATCGGTGCGGTACAGCGCCGCGAGCCGGTCCCGGGTGTCGGCCAGCAGCAGATTGAACGCCCGGGACCGTTCGCGGCCGGCTTCGAATGCGGCCAGGCCCGCGGGATCGTCCCGGGCCGCGAACCAACGCTCCATGCCCAGGGTCTCCACCGCCGTGGCGAAACTCTCGTTGAACGCGGAATCGTCCTTGACATAGAGGCGCTGATGGGCGAGTTCGTGGAACAGGATCGCCACCAGCTGAGTGTCGTCCCAGCTCATCATGGTGCTGAGCACCGGATCGTCGAATCGGCCCAGGGTGGAGTAGGCGGCCGCGCCGCCCACGTGTACGTCCCAACCGTCGTCGGCCAGCTTGCCGGCATAGGTCTCGGCGCGAGCCTGATCGAAGTACCCGCGATAGACCACGCATCCGGCTACCGGGAAACACCACTGGCGCGGCTCGACGGAAAACTCGGGCGCAGCGAAAACATTCCAGACCACGTAGTCGCGGTCGAGACCGACATAGCTGGTGTAACTGTCGTTGTCCGGCAGCGCCAGCGAGTCGGAAGCGAAACGGCGCGCGGCCTGCACGAGTTCCAGCCGCCGACGCAGCGCCGCGTCCGTCGCCGGGTCGGCCAGGACCTCGTCGATAGGCTCCCGTTTGGACATCAGGTCCATGTGCCCACGGACCGCCTGTCCGTAAAAACCGCCGCAGCCCGCGCCGCCACCGATGGCGCAAGCCAGGACGAGAAGAACCACCACACGCATGGCCGGACATTATCACGACGCCCCCGGGCGCCGCCGCGTTAGAATCCGCCCATGGAGATTTTCCTGGTCGGCGGCGCGGTGCGGGACGGACTCCTCGGCCGCGAGCCGCGGGAACGGGACTGGGTCGTGGTGGGCGGCAGCCCGGAGGCCATGACGGAGCTGGGCTATCGGCCGGTCGGCCGCGATTTCCCGGTCTTCCTGCATCCGGAAAGCGGCGAGGAATATGCCCTCGCCCGCACCGAGCGCAAGACCGCGCCGGGTTACCGGGGCTTCGTGGTCCATGCCTCGCCCGAGGTGACGCTGGAGGACGATCTCCGCCGTCGGGATCTGACCATCAACGCCATGGCGCGTGATGCCGACCACCGACTGATCGACCCCTACGGCGGCCGCGCCGATCTGGAGCACCGGCTGCTGCGTCATGTCTCTCCCGCGTTCGCCGAAGACCCGGTGCGGATCCTGCGCGTCGCCCGCTTCGCCGCGCGGCTTGGGGGCGACGGTTTTACCGTCGCGCCGGAGACCATGGATCTGATGCGCGAGATGGTGGCGGCCGGGGAAGTCGACGCGCTGGTGCCGGAGCGCGTGTGGCAGGAGACCGAGCGCGCCCTGGGCGAGGCACTGCCCGCCGCCTTCTTCACCACCCTGCGGGAGTGCGGCGCCCTGGCGCGGATCTTTCCGGAGATCGACCGGCTGTTCGGCGTACCGCAGCCGGCGCGCTGGCACCCGGAGATCGACACCGGCGTCCATACCCTGATGGTGCTGGAGCAGGCCGCACGGTTGAGCGCCAGCAACGAGGTCCGCTTCGCCGCCCTGGTCCACGACCTGGGCAAGGGCACCACACCCGCACGGCTGCTGCCCGCTCATCACGGTCACGGAGAACGTGGCGCCGAGCTCATCAGGGAAATGGCTGAGCGGCTGCGTATCCCCAACGCCTGCCGGGACCTGGCGATGCTGGTCTCCCGCTACCACGGGCCGGCACACCGGGCGGCGGAGCTGCGGCCGGGGACGCTGCTGGATCTTCTGCACGCGCTGGACGCGTTCCGCCGACCCGAGCGTTTCGAGCAATTCCTGATCGCGTGCGAAGCGGACATGCGCGGACGGACCGGTTTCGAGGAGCGGCCCTATCCCCAGGCCGGACTGCTGCGCGATGCGTTCCAGGCCGCCGCGGCGGTGCAGCCGCCGGCCGGACCCGGGATGTCGGGGGAGGAGATCGGCCGCAGGCTCAGGGAAGACCGGCTACAGGCGATCGCCGCCCGGCGCCGCCAGACTCGTGAGGCGCCCGTTCAGCCGAAAGCGTAGAGGATCAACAGCGCGATCAGGACGCGGTAGATGGCGAAGGGCAGCATGCCGATGCGTCCGAGAAAGCGCAGGAAATAACGGATGGTCAGATAGGCCACCAGCGCGGAGACCGCCGTGCCGACACCCATGGCGACCCAGTCGGCGGACTGGGGTGTCCTCAGCAGGCGCGCGGTCTCCAGTGAGGCGGCGGCCAGGATCACCGGCACGGCGAGCAAAAAAGAGAAGCGCGCCGACGCCTCGCGGCTCAGACCCAGCAGCAGACCGGCGGTCATGGTGATGCCGGACCGGGAAGTGCCCGGCACCAGCGCGAGCACCTGGACCAGCCCGATCAGCATGACGTCGGACCAGCCCAGGGAAAACTCGTCCCGGTTGCGACGCCCGCGGGCGTCGGCCAGCCACAACAACACCCCGAACCCGGCCGTCGTCGAGGCCACCAGCAAGGGGGAGCGCATCTCCGCCTCCACCGTGTCGGCGAGCAGGAACCCGGCGATGGCGACCGGCACCGTACCCCAGATCACCGCCCAGGCGAGGCGGGAATCCGGGGTCCCCGGCCCGCCGGCGACGGACCGGAACCAGGCCCGGGCCATGTTCAGCAATTCGTGCCGGAAATAGCCGACCACCGCGATCAGCGTGCCGAGATGGACGGCGACGTCGAAGGCCAGACCCTGGTCGGGCCAGCCGAGGAACCGGGGCACCAGCACCAGGTGTCCGGAACTGGAGATGGGCAGGAATTCGGTAAAGCCCTGGAGGACGGCCAGCCAGACGGCGTGAAGGAGATCCATATGGGTGCTACAGGGAGCCCGAAAGATCGTCGCCGGTCAAGCCCGGGCATTGCCCGTCCCAGTCCCGGCTGAAGCCGGCCACCTTGAACCGTTCGCCCATCTCGCCGGGCAGGATGAGCTGTCCGACCTGATGGGCCTGCTCCAGATGCCGGCGCGGATCCGGATGATCCGGGTCCGGCAGCAGGTGTTCGAGACCCGAGGCCAGGAGGAATGCCGCCTGGGTCGTGAAGCCGTCCAGCACCAGTCCCTGCGCCTGGGCCGCCTCCGCCACGGCGGTGAAATCCACCCAGGCGGTGATGTCCTGCAGACCGGGCCACCAGAAGGGATTGCCGTGGGCATGGTGACGGTAATGGCAGATCAGGGTGCCGTCGACGCGCTGGGGGTGGTAGAGCTGCGCCCGCGGCAGACCGTAGTCCACCAGCAACATGAGGCCCCGTTTGAGGGAGTCGGCGATACCCGCCAGCCAGGGCGCCAGCATCGGCCGCCATTCCGAGCGGTATCCGCCCGGCAGCGGCGCGCCCAGCGCCTCGGCGATGCGCGCCTGCTGAGCCAGCAGCGCCTCATCGGCGGGCATCGGCCGCCACAGGAATTTCCCGTCCCGGTAGCCGACACCCAGGTATCCGATACCTGACTCGCGAAGCTGGAACCGCTCGCATGGCAGGGCGTCGATCACCTCGTTGGCGAGGATGACGCCCTCAAGCTCCGGGGGCGGCCGCGCCAGCCAGTCCACCCGCCGGGCCAGATCGGGCGTCGTCTCGCGGATGGTCTTCAGCTGGCGCGCTTTCAGCTCACCGCTGGTTTCGAGGATCAGATAACGGCGCGGTAGGGCATCCAGGCGCTGCAGTTCGGGCAACAGATCCGCCGCCATGGCGCCGGACCCGGCCCCCAGCTCCAGGATGTCGCCGCCCGCCGGCAGCGAAGCCAGCACGGCGGCGCAGTTGCGGGCCAGACAGCGGGCAAACAGCGGCGAAAGTTCCGGCGCGGTCACGAAATCGCCGGCCTGGCCGAATTTGGCCGCGCCGGCGCTGTAGTAACCCAGACCGGGCGCATACAGGGCCAGTTCCATGAACCGGCTGAAGCGGATGGTACCGCCGGCCGCTCCGATCTCCTCCGCGATCCGGGCCGCAAGCTTGCGGCTGTGCGCCCGGGCCGCCGCGTCCGGCCGCGGCAGGCCCCCCTGGTCCGGTTCAGCGCCCATGGTGCAGTATGATTGCGATCCCGATCTGCCGGCGATTCGCCGGTGCAGCAGGCATGCTAATGGCAGCGAAAGATTCCCACCAGCCCGGGGCGGGACCCGTGGCCCTGATCACCGGCGCCGCGCGGCGCATCGGTGCCGCCCTCGCCCGGGGTCTGCACGAGGACGGATACCGCGTCGTCATCCATTACCGGGGCTCCGGCGCCGAGGCCGCGCAGTTGCGCGAGGATCTGGAGCAACGGCGTGCCGACAGCGCCGCCGTGCTGCAGGCAGATCTGACGGATACCGCGGCCCTGCCGGATCTGGTCGATCAAGCCGGCGCCTGTTTCGGCGGCCTGGACGTTCTGATCAACAACGCGTCGAGTTTTTATCCCACGCCCCTGGGCACCATCACCGAGGGCCACTGGACCGATCTGGTGGGCAGCAATCTCAAGGCGCCCCTGTTCCTGGCCCAGGCCGCGGCGCCAATGCTGCGGGAACGGCGCGGATCGATCATCAACATGGTGGACATCCACGCCCGCCGGCCACTTCCGGACCATCCGGTCTACACCGCGGCCAAGGCCGGACTGATGGCGCTGACCCTGTCCCTGGCGCGGGACCTGGGACCGGACGTGCGGGTCAACGGGATCGCGCCCGGGCCGATCCTGTGGCCGGAGTCGGGCGCGGACGAGCAAAGCAGAAAACAGATCCTGGCCGAGACCTGTCTCGGCCGCAGCGGAGACCCGGCCGACATCGTCCAGTGCGCCCGTTATCTGCTCTCGGCCGGGTACGTGACCGGGCAGATCATCGCCGTGGACGGCGGTCGCAGCCTGGGCTGGTAAGCGCGGCGTCAGTCCGCCTGGATCACGATCCAGTCCGGTCGCGGCGCCGCCGGCCCCTCGCCGGTCACCGTCTTCCGGCTCGCCACCGCGGGCACGCTGCAGCTACCGTTGTCGAGATAGAACAGGGCTTCGGCCAGGGAGGCCTCAGCCGGGTCTCCGAACTGGCGGTCGAGATCATCGTCGGCCACGCAATCGGGCGCGATGCCGTCGAAGTAGTCACCCTCCCCGTCCGCGTTGACGATGCTGAACGACACCGGACGCAGGATATTCTCGCAGAAGGTATAACCGAGCTGGCCGACCGGCTTGCCCAGGGTCGTGTCACCCACCAGCACCACGTTTATGTGGGCCCGCAGGGCGTTGATCACCAACTCGCTGGCCGACGCCGAGGACGGCGTGACGATAAAGAACACCCGCTGCAGATCCAGGGCCTGCAGCCGGTCCAGGAACGAGACCGTCTGATTGCGGAAACTGTTGTTGGCGTTGTATTCGAGACTGTACTGGATCTGGCCCTGGGTGACCTCGCCGCCGATCAGGTTGGAAAGGACCTGGGCGATCGACAACAAGCCGCCGCCGTTATAACGCAGATCCACGACCAGTTCGCGGACGCCGGCCAGCTTGAGCGCGGCGAATTCCGCGTCCAGCGCCGGCACAGCCGGCTCGACGAAATTACGGAACAGGAAATAGCCGACCGGCCCCGCCTGGCTGTCCAGCACGGACCCGGAGGAAACCGGAGGGATGGTCACCACGGCCTTTTCGAATACGTTGGTGAAGGACTCGCCGGCGACGTTCACCCAGGAAAGCTCCACCGTCACGCCGACTTCCCGGGGACCCAGCGAGGCGCTGAAGCCCTCGTCGGCCAGCACCTCGGCGATGGGCCTGCCGTCGACGGCGGTAATGCTGTCGCCGCGGGCCAGGCCGCCGAGATCCGCCGGGCTGCCCTCGAACACGTCGGTGATCCGCTGCGTGTCCGGCGCCGGGCTGATGCTGGAGAAGCCGATGATGCCGGCGATCTGTCCGCCTCCCAGCAGAGCATCGTCGGCGGCCGCCGAGGTGATGAAGCTGAACCGGTCCTCAGGGACCCTGAGGGCCTCGAGCGTCGCCTCCGGCGAATCGAAATCGGCGGCGTTGACCACGGGTAACTGGTCGTTCCACAGGTAGATGTCGTTCATCACGTCGATGACGAACTGGTTCTGTGCCACGACGGTACAGTTGGCGGGCTGGGGCCCGCCGCCCGATGAACCACCGCAGCCGGCCGTCATGACCGCAAGGGCGATCAGGCCTGCCTGCACCAGCGCGCGTCGGATTCCTGCAATGTTCTTCACTGGCTCACCCACATCAGATCGACCGCTTCCAGCCGATGGCCGGACTGGTCAAAATCGGACCACAACTCGGCGAAGGTCCTGGCCTCCACCGGATGGACGCGATCGCCGGCGATATCCGCCAGCGGCCGCAACACGAACGCATATTTCGTTATTTCATCCCGGGGCACCTGGATGCCGCCGGATTCCTGCACCGAATCGCCGTAGAGCAGCAGATCCAGATCCAGCGTGCGGGGCCCGAATTTCTCTTCCCCGCGGGTCCTGCCGGCATCGGCCTCGATCCGGGCCAGTTCGGCCGCCACTTCGTCGATGCCCGCGTCGGTGTCGAAACCCACGACCATGTTCAGAAAATCGTCGCCCTCGAAGCCCACCGGGGCATTCCGATACACGGGCGAGAGCCTGA
>CBDTYJ010000020.1:0-18739 GCA_965364575.1 uncultured Gammaproteobacteria bacterium | reverse complement strand
ATCTGGATTTCTGTGAACGGGAGTAGAACATGTCGACCAAGCTGGTGCTGTTGCGCCACGGACAAAGCGATTGGAATCTGAAGAACCTGTTTACCGGCTGGACGGATGTCGATCTGACCGATAAGGGTCGCGAGGAAGGGCGTGAGGCGGCCCGGCTCCTCGCCGAAGAGGGTCTGGAATTCGACGTGGCATTCACCTCGGTGCTCAAGCGCGCCATCCGCACCTTGTGGATCGTGATGGACGAGATGGACCGGATGTGGGTGCCGGTAATCCGGGCCTGGGAGCTCAACGAGCGCCACTACGGCGCCTTGCAGGGTCTGGACAAGAAAGAGACGGTGGCTAAACACGGGGCCGATCAGGTCCAGATCTGGCGCCGCAGTTATGCCACGCCACCACCACCGCTGGCGTCCGACGATCCCCGTCATCCCTCCAGCGACCCG
Organism: uncultured Gammaproteobacteria bacterium; assembly: GCA_965364575.1. GTDB lineage: Bacteria > Pseudomonadota > Gammaproteobacteria > Steroidobacterales > XN24 > CAMYOC01. Next base: position 18,299 of record CBDTYJ010000020.1, on the reverse strand, counting down.
CGTTACGCGGGCGTCGATCCGGCCCGTCTGCCGGCCACCGAATCATTGAAAGACACCCTGGGCAGGGTCCAGCCCTATTGGGACGAAAACATCGTGCCCCGGATCCGCGAGGGCAAGACGGTCCTGATCGCCGCCCACGGCAACAGCCTCAGGGCGCTGGTAAAGATGCTGGACGGCATGTCCGAAGAGGACATCGTCGGCTTCAACATCCCCACCGGCATCCCCCTGGTCTACGAACTGGACCAGAATCTCAAATCTTTGGGCAGGGAGTTTTTGGGGGATCCGGAAGCCGTGGCGGCTGCGGCGCAGGCAGTGGCGAACCAGACCGGTACGCCATAGAGTCTCCTGTCGAGACATGACTGACCCGGGCGCTCGCGATCGAGCGCCCGGACCTTTTCCGGGCCGGGCCCGGCGCCGGGTAGCCTCAGTTCCTATCGAGAGCCTGGTCTATTCGGTGACCGCTTCGGCGAATCCACATTCGATGGTGACCCCGGTTCCACAGCCGGTCCGATCCTGGCCGGCCGTGTCCTTGTAGGTCACCCGCAGTCGCGCGTACCGCGCCTCCGAGTCGCTGCTGTTCTCGATCTCCACCGACAATTCCTGCCAATCCTGGTGCTTCTTCCGATGGAACCGCACGATGCGGGCGTTATCGATCTTGCATTTCTTTGAATTGATGTTGCAGGTCGGCCATTTGCCTTCTTCATCACCGAACTCATCCCGGCCCACGAACACCTCGACCTTCGGAATCTCGGCCGCTCTGGGAAGCTTGACGCCGATCCGTACCACTGTCGGCGCACCCTCGGCCGCGGGCACTTGTGCGGTGTACTCCCGGACTTCGAAAGTCTTGCTGTAGCCAACCCATGCGTTGGCGCTCAACGGCAGCATGACGACGGCGGCGAACAGCAGCATATTCTTTTGCATGGTCTCTCTCCCCGGGACTGGAGTCCCTCCTGCCATTATGATCCTAGTATATTTTGACCGGGTTGATAGCACTCCTGTTCCCGCTTGCCCAACCTGCCGTCCCGCGACCGGGGGCTCGCGCCGTCAGCCACCCGAAGTATCCGGACCGGGCTTGAGTTCCCTCAGCTTGAGGAATCTGACGGTCTTGTAGACCGCCCCGAAGAGAGACCAGACGAAACCCGGAAATCCGTTGAGGAAGTTCCCGTGGATCAGGTAGTACTGGAAAAAGGTCCACGGTCCCCGGACCAGGATCCCGGCGATGCCGATGCGCCTGCCATGCTGGTGCATGGAGACCGCACTCAGACTCGTGTATCGATTGAATTTATCGAAGTAGTCATCCAGGTCACGGTAGCTGTCGTGCCACAGGCGTCCGGCCAGTTCCGAGGTCTGGCCGTCGACCCGGACCCGTTCGTGGAGGGCGTCCCGGGAAAAATTCCCGCGGCGCCGGTCGAACATCCGCAGGTGCCGTTCCCGGGACTCGCGCCCGTGGGTGAAAGGGCGTCCCATGAAGACCAGGCTCCGGCGCAGATAAAAGCCCGCGATCCCGCCAGGATCCTGTTCCAGCGCCGAGCGCATCGCTTCCTGCAGGGTCCGGTCCGGCACCTCATCGGCATCCAGGCTCAGCACCCAGTCGTGAGTCGCCTGGGAGACCGCGAAGCGTTTTTGCGGGCCGTACCCCTGAAAGGGCTGCTCGATGAACCTGCAATTCGGATAGCGGCCGCAGATCTCCCGGGTCCGGTCGGTGCTACCCGAATCCACCACAAGGATCTCGTCCGCCCACGCCACCGCGTCCAGAAGCCCGGGCAGGCGAGCTTCCTCGTTCAGGGTGATGATGACGACGCTGAGCTTGTTCAATGGCGGCTGCCCCCGTGCGGCGATCCTCTGCCGCTATCCTGGCCCGACACGTGGCTCACTATAAGCAGCGGCGCCGGCCAGGTCATCCGGGCCCCCGGGACTGGCCGCCGCGTGTCAGGCCTTCCGTAAGCTCGTTGAATTGAGGACACGCCTCGCCCGCTGGCGGCCCAGCTGGATCATGTCACCGGCACGATAGAACTCATAGAACGCACAGGCATCCCGCGGAATATCGATGACCAGGTCGGGTGTATAGGCCGCCAGTTTGAGACGGCCGATGGCCGCCTGCATGGTGTCGAGGCTCATGGACACGACCTCGAAGATACCCGGAGGTTGGGCCCCTTCCGGTGCATCCGGTTCACGCACTTTCTCGCGCCGGGCACTGACGTTGACGGCGATGATCATGTCGGTCTGATGATTGAGGGCCGGTGCGATCGGCAACGGGTTGAGCAGACCACCATCCACCAGCACCCGGCCCTCGTAGACCCAGGGCGTGAACACCGTCGGAATCGCCATGGACGCCCGTATGGCATCGAACAGCGGTCCGGAATTGAGCCAGACTTCCCGCTGGTCGTGGAGATCCGTCGCCACAGCCGTGAACCCGATATCCAGGTCACCGATGTCGCAGTCCCCGATCATCTCCCTGAGGGTAGAGATGATCCGGTCGCCCTTGAACAGGCCCTGGAGGCCAAAGGACAGGTCCAGCAATCCGAACAAGTCCTTGCGCTCGAGACCGCGGACCCATTCGGTATAGACATCCAGTTTGCCGGCGGCGTAGATGCCTCCGACCAGGGCGCCCATGGAACTGCCTGATATATAGGCGATCTCCAGCCCGTGGCGCTGCAATTCCTCGATCACCCCGATGTGGGCCAGACCCCTGGCGCCACCGCTGCCAAGGACCAGCGCGATCTTCGGTCGGCGCGACTCGGCGGTGCTCATCAGGTGTTCACTCCGTCAGGCCGGCCGGATCCAGGCTGGCGGGCCGGAATTCCGGCTCGCGATCCGCCATGCCGGCCCGGGCGGCCTCCATCTGATTGCGGCCACCCAGCAACGCCATCTGAAGCCGGGTCTCCAGAGCCAGACCCCGGGCGTGGTCGAGCAGCGGCGCCTGATCGAGCAGGAACTTGGCTGCTCGGACCGCGTCTGGCGATCGGCCGGCGATCTCGGCGGCCATACCCGAGGCAGCCGCCAGCGGATCGTCGCAGACCCGGGTCGCCAGCCCCAGCGCCACCGCCTCCGCGCCGTCGACGATGCGCCCGCTGAAGGTCAGCTCCCTGGCCACATCGTCTCGCAGCAGTCCGGGCAGGATCCGGCTGCCGGCCATGTCCGGCACCAGTCCCCAGCGTATCTCCATCACCGACAGGCGGGCATCGGGCGCCACCAGACGGATGTCGGCACCCAGCGCGATCTGAAGCCCGCCGCCGAATACCTCGCCGTGGAGCGCTGCGATGACCGGCATCGGCAGGCGGCGCCAGGCCCAGGCAACCTGCTGGGCAAGGTTGGTTTCGGCGCCCGGCTCTCTGCCCAGCAGCCGCTCCCCGGTCTCCGGGTTGCTGAAAAAAGCGCCCACGTCGAGACCGGCACAGAATGCGGGTCCGTCACCGCACAGGACGACCGCCCTGACGTCCTGCTCTGCGGCGATGTCCGCTGCCGCCCTGGCGATGGCCTCGAACATCGCCAGATCCAGGGCGTTGCGCTTGCCGGGGCGGCTCAGCGCCACCCGCGCAACATGGCGGTCGATCTCTACCGATACGCGTCCAGCCATAACGCTTCCCCGCGGTCAGCGCGCGGGCCTCCTTGATTGATTCTAGTCTGCGGGCACGACGCCAGCCGCCGCCAGCGCTTTGATCTCATCCCCGGAGAATCCGACCTCGGCCAACACCTCACGGGTGTCGATGCCCGGGACCGGAGGGGGTCTCACCGGCCCGGCGCTCGTACGTGAGAATCGCGGCGCCGGCGCCGGCTGCTCGATCCCGCCCACGTCGACAAAAGTCGAGCGCGCCTGATTGTGCGGGTGCCTCGGCGCCTCCGACAGCGGCAACACCGGCGCAAAACAGACGTCGGTACCCTCCAGGAGCTCGCACCATTCATCCCGGGTCCGGCTGGCGAAAACCGATGCCAGGCGCTCTCGCAGGGCCTCCCAGCCGCTGCTGTCGGTGGGCCGACCGAGCCCGCCGAAACCAAACGGCAACAGCTCCGCTGCGGGCAGACTCAGCTTCTCGATCAGCAGGCGATAGAACTCCGGCTCGATAGCGGCGATCGAGATGAAGCGATCGTCGGCCGTGCGGTAGGTACCGTAAAAATGTGCCGCCCCGCCGAGCATGCTCTCGCCGGGACCCTCCTGGAACATGCCCAGGTGACGGAAACCGCTGAACATGCCCATGAAAGACGCCGCGGCGTCGAGCATGGCCGCATCCACGACCTGGCCCCGACCGGACCGACGGGATTCGTGCAGGGCACAGACCATGCCGAAGGCGAGCAGCAACCCGCCGCCAAAATCTCCGACCAGATTGAGGGGCGGCACCGGGCATCCACCCCGCTCACCGATCCCGTGGAGGGCGCCGGACAAGGCAATGTAATTGATGTCGTGACCGGCGGATCCGGCCAGCGGGCCGTCCTGACCCCAGCCGGTCATGCGGCCGTAGACCACGCGCGGATTCCGTTCGAGACAGGGCTCGGGGCCGAAACCCAGACGCTCCGCGACACCCGGGCGGAACCCTTCGAACAGCGCGTCGCACCCCTCTACCAGCCTGAGCAACACGTCCAGCGCCGCAGCATCCTTGAGGTCGAGGGCGATGGAGCGGCGGCCCCGGGCCAGCACGTCGGGCAGCGGTGGCGGTGGCGGCATGCGCTCGACGCGGATGACCTCGGCCCCCATGTCGGCCAGCATCATGCCGCAATAAGGCGCGGCGCCGAGACCCGCGATCTCGATCACCCGCAAACCGCAAAGCGGCCCGCTCATGCCGTGGCCCGGGCTGCCGGCAGACACCGATGCGGCACCGCTCGCCTCCTAGCCCCGGCCTGCCTGGCGCGGATCCAGACCCATGCCGCGCGCGATGATCTCCCGCATGATCTCGGAGCTGCCCGCGTAGATCCGGGAGACCCGCGCGTTGGCGTACAGTCGCGAGATCCGGTACTCGTCCATGTAACCGGCGCCGCCGTGGAGCTGCAGGCATTCGTCGGTGACCCAGCCTTCCAACTCGCTGCAGAAGACCTTGGCCTCGGCAGCCACCTCGGCGCTAAGCTTGCCGGCGTTGTGATCCATCACCAGCCGATCGACAAAGGTCTGGGCCACATCGATTCGTGTTCGCATGTCGGCGAGCTTGAAACGGCTGTTCTGGAACGCAGCGATCGGCTGGCCGAAGGCATGGCGTTCCTTGACATAGTCGATCGTGGTCTGCAGAGCCGCCTCGGCGGCAGCGACACAGCCGGCCGCCACGATCAGCCGCTCCTCGGCGAGGAACTGCATCAGGTAGTAGAAACCCTTGCCGGGGTCTCCCAGGACATTCTCTTTCGGCACCTTCACGTTGTCGAAGAACAACTCGGCGGTGTCCTGGGCCTTGAGCCCCATCTTCTTGAGATTGCGGCCGCGGCTGAAACCCTCCATACCCCTCTCGACCAGGAACAATCCGAGTCCGTGGGGCTGGTCCGGTACGGTGCGAGCGGCCACCACGAACAGGTCTCCGTTGATGCCGTTGGAGATATAGATCTTGGAGCCGTTGAGCAGGAAGTGATCGCCCTTGTCCTCGGCGCGGGTCCGGATACCGGCCACGTCGCTGCCGGTGCCGGGTTCCGACATGGCGATGCCGAGTATGGTCTCCCCGCGGACGCAGGCTGGCAGAAAGCGGGCCTGCTGTTCCGGCGTACCCAACTGGCCCAGGTAGGGGCCCACCAGCCGGCTGTGCAGGGAAAGACCGAAGCCCGGGTCTCCATGGTGAGCCATCTCCTCGATGATGATCTGCTCGAAGCGGAAGTCATCGAGACCGAGGCCGCCGAACCGCTCGTCCGCCCACATCAGGCACAAGCCCTGTTCGCCGGCCTTGGCGAAGATTTCGCGATCGACGATACCCTGTTCGTGCCAGCGGTCGACGTGGGGCGTCACCTCGCGCTGGAGAAACTTGCGCACCGAGTCCCGGAACATATCGTGTTCCATCTCGAAGATTGTCCGCTCCATACTTCTCCTTTCCGCAATCAGACGGAATCAGCGACCCATGAATTCCGGTTTCCGTTTACCCAGGAATGCCGCGACACCTTCCCGACAATCCTCGCTGCCAGCGCAGCGGTTTTGCATCCTCGCCTCCAGCGCGATGGTCTCGCCCAGGGACAGGTGCATGGCCTGGCGCATGGCCAGTTTCGTGGCCGCCAGCGCCAGCGGCGCCCGTTGGGCGATATCCGCCGCCCAGGCCAGCGTCTCGTCCAGCAGATCGCCCTCCGCCACCACTCGGTTGGCGAGCCCGGTTCGCAGGCACAGCTCCGCGGGTATGCGCTCTGCTTCGATACACAATTGATAAGCACGGTGATAACCGAGCCGACGGGCCAGGAACCAGGTGGCGCCGCCGTCCGGCAGCAGTCCGATGGTGGAGAACGGCGCCAGCAGGAACGCGTTGTCCGCCATCACCACCAGATCGCAGGCCAGGGCGAAGGACAGACCGATGCCCGCGGCGGCGCCCGCCACCGCCGCGATCACAGGCTTCTCCATGCCGGTGATGAGTTCGAGCGAGGGCCGATAACGGCTGTTGATCATATCTTCGACGCGATGGAACTCCGGCAGCCCTTCCTTGAGGTCGGCCCCGGCACTGAAGGCGCCGCCGGCTCCGGTCAATACCACGACTCTGATCTCATCGTCGGCGGCGGCATCCATCAGCGCCCCGTGCAGGGCCGAAGCCACCGCGCTACCGAGGGCGTTCCGCGCCTGAGGCCGATCCAGGGTGATCATTGCAACCGGTCCGCTCACTTCCATCCGCGCCGCGGGCTTTTCGCTCATGGACTCCTCCGGGTGATCTGTCGCATCGGTCAGCGGACCGAACTGCGCTGCCTGAGCCAGTCGGGCGGAGCGAAACGCGGACCCAGCTCGCCGGCGAGACGCTCACATTCATCGACGAAGGCAGTGACGCCCACCGTGTCGATGTAGGACAGGGTCCCGCCGGTCCAGGGTGGGAAGCCCCAGCCGAACACAGATCCGATATCCGCGTCGGCCGGGTCGGTTACGACCCCCTCCTCCATGCAGCGCGCCGTCTCCAGCGACTGAATGGACAGCAATCGCTGCTGGATCTCCGCTACCGAGGGCTGGGTCTCCGCCGGCGGGAAAGCCTCCGCAAGGCCTGGCCAGAGGAATTTCTTTCCGCCCTCCGGATACTCGTAGAACCCGGCGCCGAATCGTTTGCCCGGGCGCTTGAACTCCTCGACGAAACGGACGATGACCTCATCCGCGGCGGACGGGACATAGGCGTCGCCCATGTCCTTCCGAGTCTGCTTCATGATCTTGTAGGACAGGTCGATGGTGACCTCGTCGTGGACCGCCAGGGGCCCTACGGGCATACCCGCCATCCGCGCGGCGTTCTCGATCAGCGCCGGTTTCACCCCCTCGCTGAGGAGCTCCATGCCCTCGCGGACATAGGTCGAGAAACAGCGGCTGGTGTAGAAACCGCGGCTGTCGTTGACCACGATCGGCGTCTTGCGGATCTGCTGGATGTAATCCAGCGCCCTCGCGATGGCCTCGTCCCCGGTCTGCTCGCCGACGATCACCTCCACCAGCGGCATCCTGTCCACCGGCGAGAAGAAATGGATGCCGATAAATTTGTCCGGTCGTGACGAGGCCTCCGCCAGTCCCGTGATCGGCAGCGTGGACGTGTTGCTGGCAAAGATGGAGCCCGCCGGGATCACGGCCTCTGTCTTCGCGGTCACGTCGGCCTTTATCTTGCGATCCTCGAACACGGCCTCGATCACCAGATCGCAACCCTCGAGCGCTGCATATTCGGTGGTGGGCTGTATCTGGTCCAGGATCGCCGTCGCGTCGGCCTCGGACATCTTGCCGCGGCCGACCCGCTTCTCCAGCAGAGACCGGGAGTAGGACTTGCCCTTCTCGGCGCTTTCCAGCTCGGTGTCCAGCAGCACGACCTGCATACCGGCCTTGGCGGAGACATAGGCGATCCCGGCGCCCATCATGCCGGCGCCGAGGATGCCGAGTTTCTCGACCTTGCTCTTGTCGATTCCGGCCGGGCGGCGCACCAGTTTGTCCGCCGCACCCTTGTCGATAAACAAGGTCCGGATCATGTTGCGGGCGACCGGCCCGGACAAGAGGCGGGTGAAGTACTGCAATTCGATCTTCAGACCTTTGTCCATGGGCAGCTGGGTGCCCTCGTAGACACAGGACATGATGGCGATCGGCGCCGGATAATTGTGCTGGGTCTTTTCCGCCACCATGGCGTTGCCGGCCATGAACGCCTGGACCGTCGCCGGGTGCATGCCGCCGGAACCGCCGGGGACTTTGAAGCCTTTCTTGTCCCAGGGCGCCTCCGGATCACCGCTGTCGAGCAGCCAGGATCGCGCCTTCTCCATCATCTCGTCCACGTCCGCCGCCAGCTGATGACAGATCCCCAGTTCCACCGCTTTAGACGCGGTCAGATGCCGCCCCTCCAGCATCAGCGGCAGCGCCTCACGGATGCCGATCAGGCGCGGCAGCCGCTGGGTCCCGCCGGCGCCCGGCAGCAAGCCGACCTGCACTTCCGGCAGACCGATCCGGGTCTTCGGATTATCCAGCGCGACGCGGTGATGGCAGGCCAGACACAGTTCCAGGCCGCCGCCCAATGCGGTTCCGTTGATGGCGGCCACGAACGGCTTGCCGCAGGTCTCGAGCTTGCGATAGAGCTGGGAGTACTTGCCGGCAAACTCGTAGATCGCTTTCTCATCCAGGCCCTGTTCGAATACCCCGACCAGTTCCTTCAGATCGGCGCCGGCGATAAACGACGACTTGGCCGAAGTGATCACCGCCCCGCGGGCGGATTCATCGGCGACGATGCGGTCGATAGCCTGGTCGAGTTCGGCCATGAATTCCGGCGTCAGCACGTTCATGGAGCGATCGGCGATGTCGATGGTCAGGGTCACGATGCCCCGGTCATCCTGTTTGTAATCCAGTGTGTTGTTCATTGATTCCTTCCGTTGCGCACTCTGACGTCGTCGGTCGTCAGACCGCTTCGATGATCGTTGCTGTGCCCATGCCGGCCCCGATGCAGAGGGTCACCAGCGCGTTGCCGAGGCCACGCCGCTCCATCTCGTCCAGGGCGGTGCCGAACACCATGGCGCCGGTTGCGCCGAGCGGGTGACCGAGGGCGATCGCACCGCCATTGACGTTGATCCGATCGTGGTCGATGTCCAGCTGCTGCATGTACCGGAGGACGACAGCAGCGAAGGCCTCGTTGAGTTCGTACAGATCGATATCACCGACACCCATGCCGGCTTTCTCAAGTGCCCGCAGCGATGCCGGGGCCGGACCGGTCAGCATGATGGTCGGCTCGCTGCCGACCGAGGCGAAGCTCTTGATGCGGGCTCGCGGCGTCAGACCCAGGCGTTCGCCGGCTGCCTTGCTGCCGACCAGCACGGCGGCGGCGCCGTCGACGATGCCGCTGGAATTGCCTCCCGTATGCACGTGCTGGATGCGCTCTACATCCGGGTAACGCTGCATGGCCACCGAGTCGAAACCGAATTGGGCGCCCATGGTCTCGAAAGCCGGCTTCAGATTGGCCAGGTCTTCGACGCCAGTCCCGGGCCGCATGTGCTCGTCGCGATCCAGCAGGACCTCGCCCAGGTGGTCGGTCACCGGCATCACCGAGCCCGAGAAATACCCCGCATCCCAGGCGCGTGCGGCCCGTTTCTGGCTCTCGGCGGCGTAGCTGTCGACGTCGTGCCGGGAAAATCCGTAGCGGGTCGCGATCAGATCGGCGCTGATCCCCTGGGGTACGAAGTAACTGTCGTAAGCGACCTGGGGATCAGTCGCCCAGGCGCCACCGTCCGAACCCATCGGGATACGGGACATGGACTCGACGCCACCCGCGATCACCAGCTCGGATTGACCGGCCATGACCACGGCGGCGGCGCTGTTGATGGCCTCCAGGCCGGAAGCGCAGAAGCGATTGATCTGCTTGCCGGGTACATTCTCCGCATAGCCTGCCTCGATGGCGGCGACGCGGGCGATGTTGGCGCCCTGTTCACCGACCGGCGTGACGCAACCGAGGATGATGTCCTCCACGGCCTCCGTATCCAGCTGATTGCGATCGCGGATGGCTCCGAGCACCTGGGAAACGAGCCGTATCGGCGCCACTTCGTGCAGCGATCCGTCGGATTTGCCGCGGCCGCGCGGGGTGCGGATGTGATCGAAAATGAAGGCCTCGGTCATGGAAAAAGTTCCTCCTGCTGAGGGATCGTGATGCACGCCACGGGCGCGCGTCGGCGCCGGGCTGTTGACCCTCGATAATACACAGATGACGAGCTGAATGCTGCTACGCGTCAGAGCCCGGGAGAACCCCGGGATCAGAGTCTGCCTGGCTCCAGCGGAGAGATAAAATCTTCAATTTTTTCAATCATATAAGGGAAGAACGGATTGTGGCGGAGACGCATGAACTGGTCTACCGGCACGCGCAGCACGCCCCGTTCGCCGCGCGGGGTGATGTTGCCCAGCGCGAGGGGCGGGTTGAGGCCGGCGCCGTAGATCGGGTCGTCCGGCGGGAAGGGTATGGCGACATGGGTCATCGAGTAGACCTGCAGCGGCCAGGCCAGGTCCAGAAGCTGGCGACCGGTGTTGGCGCCGCCGGCGACCTGCGAAACGGCTTCGACCCCGAATCGTTCACCCGGCTGATTACGCACTATGGTCAGGGTGTAGCCCCGGGACGGGTGCGATTCCAGCTGCTCCAGCGTGGCCCGAAAGGAAGGCCGGATAAACTGCTGCATGTTGTGACTGCTGTTGACGTCGAACAGCACCAGCTCGCTGTTCGGCACAGTCAGACGGCCGAACAATCCGTCGACCACCGCGCTGGTGAGGACCGTGGCGTCGGCGAGGGACTGGAACGCCAGTATCGGCGGCATGTCACGGATCTGACCCGTGTTTGCCAGCCTCCTCAGCTGATGCTCCAGTGCCCGGGTGATCTCCCAGCTCTGGTGACCGGCGATCTTGGGGAAGGAGTTGTACTTGTACGGGTCGTACTCCGGGATGATGCTCTCCCAGCGTACTTTCCTGAAAAACGGAATGTCCGCCAGCAGCCGGTGCCAGCCGGCGAAAAATGCCAGCCGCGTGATGCCGATGGCGGGCGAGAACAGGTGGATCTGATCCGGTAGCGCATCGCCGTGCTCGATGGCGTCGGCGGTGAATTTCATCACCAGCGAGCCGCCGTTGGAATAACCGCCGAGCATCAGCGGCGCGTCCGGCCCCACCTGATCCCGGGCGTGTTCCACGGCCAGCCGGACCACCGCCAGCCAGTCCTGCCATTGGGCTTCGAGCAGGCCCGATGGCGCCGTGCCATGGCCGGGCATCCGTGGCCCGATCACCAGCAGACCCCGGCTCCGATAGAACTCGCCCAAGGCCCGCATGCTGTAGGGCGAATCGGTCAGACCGTGGACCAGCACGATCGCGCCCCAGGGTCTGGCCGTCGGGCGCAGCTCGAAGCTGCGGTTCCAGTTCACCGGGAAGCTTTCCGGATAGGCCGGACTGTCCGGGTCGAAGCGATTGAGGAACTCAGGCCCGTCATAGTCGCCGACCACCTTGGACTCCAGCTCGGCGAAGACGCGCTCTTCCCGCGCCAGGAATTCGGCATAGCTGGCGCCGCCCTCTTCATCTTCTGCAGTAAATTCCGCCTCGAATTCGGCCGTATGCCAGGGTTTGAGATCAGGCAGCAGACGGGAATCGAACGCCCGCACCAGAACGATCGTCACTACGATGGCAACCGCCCACAGGGCAAGCTTCATGCTGAAACGAAGCAGGTACCGAAAAAATCTGGCCAGGATCTGCATCGAGTTCACTCCGAGGATCGCTCCGGCGCCGCGCGCCGGGAGCGGTGCCTGAAATATATCCCAGCCCCCCTCCGGATGCAGGCTTTGTGGCGCAGGCGGGCTCCACCTATGATGCCCCTCTGAACAGGGTGATCGGCGCAATGGGCGCAATGGGCGCAATGGGCGCAATGGGCGACAAGAAATTTATCGGAGTTTTCGACTCGGGTCTGGGCGGCCTGTCGGTGCTGCACGAGATTCGCCGGCGCCTGCCTGCGGAGGAACTCGTCTACGTGGCGGATTCGGCTTACGTACCTTATGGCGGTCACGATGAGGACTTTATCCGGCGACGCAGTATCGCCATCGCCGACTATCTCGCCGAAGCCGGCGCCAAGATGCTGGTGGTCGCCTGCAATACCGCCACCGCCGCCGCGGTGCCGACCCTGCGTCAACGTCTGGCCGTGCCCGTGGTCGGCATGGAACCGGCGGTCAAGCCCGCCGCGGCCGCGACGCGCAGCGGCATCGTCGGTGTCCTGGCGACTATCGGCACGCTGCGCAGCGCCCGGTTTGCGGCCCTGCTTGACCGATTCGGCGCCGGCATCGAAGTCCTGACGGAGCCATGCCCGGGGCTGGTCGAGGCGGTCGAGAGCGGCGCCCTGAACTCGACCGAGACCGTCGGTCTGGTGGAACGCCACGTGCGGCCGCTGATCCAGGGCGGCGCCGATGTGATCATCCTCGGCTGCACCCATTACACATTCTTGCGGCCGTCGATCGAATCGGCCGCCGGCCCTGGCGTGTCGATCATCGATACCGGCAGCGCTGTGGCCCGCCAGGTCGCCGCCCGGCTCGGCGAACGTGCGCGCCGGCAGGGTGCCGGCACGGAGCGATTCCTGACCACCGGTTCGGTGCCAGGGCTAAAGCCCGTGCTGGAAATGCTGTGGCCGGGCGCCAGGAGCCTGGAGGCTCTCAATCTGCCGCCTGGACCGTCGCCTCATTGAGCGCCGCGGCGTCGCTCCAGGTAGTCCCGGCCACGCTCCATCAGGGTCACGAACCCCGCCTGATCCCTGCTGCGTATGATCTCGTTGAGCCGGGTCACCGAATGTTCCAGGGCAGCCAGGGCCTCGCTGCCATGAGCATTGAGGGATTGGATTTCGAAATAGAGCTCCGGGTTCTCACTCGCCACTTTGGAGCAGACATCGAGCTGGGCATCGAAAGTAGTACTGGACAAGGCCGCCAGATGGGGCACGTCCTCGCCGCTGTCGGCCAGGGCCGTAAAGAATGCGATGTTGAGCGCATGGGACAGGCCGAGGACGAATGCCATCAGCCGGTCATGCTCCTGCAGGGACATCTCGACCCGCTCGGCCATGGTCGCTTCGAACAGGGCCGAGACCTCCCGGTTCGCTTCCGGGCAACCGGCATCCACGACGATGACGTGGCGGCCGGAGAGCAGGCGTGTATCGGGTCCGAACATGGGATGGAGCGAGGCGACCCGGCAACCGGCGGCGGCCAGGGCGCCGAGTCCGGCGCGCAGGGGCGTCTTCAGGGAACCGATATCGAAGACCAGACCCGGCGGACGCAGGCGCGCGAGTTCCTCGAGGATCTGGCCTGAGGCGACCAGCGGCGCCGCAACTACGATCATGTCCTCCTTGAGATCACCGTCGCGCCAGTCCTGACGGGATGGATAGGGTGCGTCGGCTGCGGATGGATCGGCGATGGACACCCGGTACCCCTGGGAATCCAGAAAATCGGCAAACCAGCGGCCCATGCGGCCACCGCCGCCGATGATCAGGGCCGTGCGCCCGCCGCCCCGTCCTTCCGCCACCACCCGATGCTGCTCCTGGGTCGTCAGGGACGAACGGATCAGCAGCGTCATCAGAGTCTCGACCATCTCCGCGGACAGACCCAGTCCGCCGCCGAAGGCGACCGCATCTTCGATCACGTCCTTCTCGCGGCTGAAGTCCCGGGTCTGCTGTCCGCGCGAACGTTTGCTGCGTCCGATCTCTTCGACCAGGGCCTGGCGCTGCGCGACCAGTTCCAGGACGCGATGATCGATGGCAGTCAGGCGCTCGCGGAGGCTCGCGATGCTGGCGTCTTTTTCTTCACTCATGGATGGAATCCTGCGGGCTCGGGCTCAACCGCGCTAGAGCATATCAGGCGGATCGCGTTTCGACGCCATCTGGCGGCACCCGCATCCCGGGTGACCGGCCCGTCCCGCCCGGCCCTTTACGGTATGGTTAGCAGAGGATCCGGGGCCGACCGAAAAAAGCTGAGGCGGCTTGGCTGCGGTGTCCGTTACGAGGTTGAACATCCCGCCATGGCCAGCGATCACTTCTCGCGACAATCCGGGCTCTACGCTCAATACCGGCCCGGTTATCCGGATGCGGTGTTCCGCTGGCTGGCGGAACAGGCCCCGGACCGGCGGTGCGCCTGGGACAGCGCGACCGGAAACGGCCAGGCCGCCATCGGACTGGCCCCTCATTTCACCGAAGTCATCGCCACGGATCTGAGCACCCGCCAGCTGAACCGGGCCAGACACCATCCGTCGATCCGTTACCAGGTCGCGCCCTCCGAGTGCGCACCCATCGACGACCTCAGCGTCGACCTCATCGTGGTGGCCCAGGCCCTGCACTGGTTCGACTTGCCGGCTTTCTATGGCGAGGTCAATCGGGTCGGACGGGAGGGGGCGGTACTGGCCGCCCTGAGTTATGGGTTGTTCCGGATCGGACCGCAGATCGACTCGCTGATCGAAGATCTCTATGGGAGGGTCCTCGGTGAATACTGGCCCCCGGAACGGATGCATGTGGAGAACGCTTATGCGGATCTGCCCTTCCCGTTCCGGGATATCCCCGCACCGATTTTCGATATGCGTGCCCACTGGGATCTCGATCACCTGCTCGGATACCTGGGCTCCTGGTCGGCGGTGGCTCGCTGCAAGGCCCACACGGGCGAGGATCCGCTGGCCGTCATCGAACAGCCGCTGCGCGCAGCGTGGGGGCCGGCCGAAGACAAGCGCCGGATCCGGTGGCCGTTGCAGGTCAGGGCCGGCCATATCAGCCGGTAATATCAGTCGGCAGAGTGCCGTCTTCGGGCGCCGCGATTCAGCGGCGCGAAATCGAGCCGAGGATGCCCCGTAACAGCTCCCGGCCGAGGGTCCGGCCCAGGGAACTGCCGAGGCTGCGGATGACGCTCTTCGCCGCCGCTTCCCCATAGGATTGCCGGCCAGATCCGCGGCTCCGGGTCTGTTGGCGGCCAGCTTCTTCCCGGCTGGATTCTGCCTCGGCCGCTTCCGCCGCCTCCGCGGCCTCGGCCGCGGCCTTGGCGGCCGCCTCAGCCCGGGTCAGCAGGATCTCGTGGGCTGATTCCCGGTCCACGGCCTTGTCATAGCGGGTGCCGACCGGGCTGCGCTGGCGGACAGCCTCCCGTTCCTCATCGCTGGCCGGTCCGATCCGGGATCTGGGCGGACAGATGAGACAGCGTTCGACCATGCCCGGCACGCCCTTCTCCTCCAGGGTCGAAACCAGCGCCTCGCCGACGCCCAGTTGGGTGATGGCCGTCTCCACGTCGATAGCCGGGTTCTGACGGAAGGTGGAGGCAGCCGCCCGGACTGCCTTCTGGTCCCGCGGCGTGAACGCGCGCAGCGCGTGCTGCACCCGGTTACCCAGCTGTCCGAGCACGTCCGCCGGCACATCCAGGGGATTTTGTGTAACGAAGTAGACCCCCACACCCTTGGACCGGATCAGCCTGACGACCTGCTCGACCTTGTCCAGCAGCGCTTTCGGCGCGTCATCGAACAACAGATGGGCCTCGTCGAAGAAGAACACCAGCGTCGGGCGATCTGGATCGCCGACTTCGGGCAGTTCCTCGAACAGTTCGCTGAGCAGCCAGAGCAGGAAGGTCGCATAGAGTCGCGGCCGGTTGATCAGCTCGCGGGAATCCAGCACGTTGATGATGCCGCGACCGGTCATGTCCGTCCGCCGCAGATCCATCAGCTCCAGCGCTGGCTCGCCGAAGAAGCCGGCCGCGCCCTCGTCCTCGAGTACCAGCAGCCGCCGCTGGATCGCGGCCACCGACTGGCGGCTGACGTTGCCGTAGCGGCTGGAAAACTCGGCGGCGTGCTCGGAAAGATAATTGAGCAGCGCGCGCAGATCCGGCAGATCCAGCAGCAGCAGGCCATCGTCGTCCGCGACCCGGAACGCCACATGCAGGATGCCCTGCTGGGTGTCGTTGAGTTCCAGCAGCCGGGCCAGCAACAGCGGCCCCATCTCGGTCACGGTGGCGCGGATCGGATGGCCCTGCCGTCCGAAGATGTCCCAGAACACCACGGGCGACGGTCCCGCCGCATAATCCGGGATGCCGATCTTCTCGATCCGCTCGGTGATCTTGGGGTGCGGCTTCGCCGGCTGGGACAATCCCGACAGATCGCCCTTGACGTCGGCCAGGAAGACCGGAACGCCCATTGCGGAGAAACCCTCCGCCAACACCTGGAGCGTCACTGTCTTACCGGTACCGGTGGCGCCGGTCACCAGGCCGTGACGGTTGGCGTACCGGCCCATCAGCGAAACCTGGCGGTCACCGCCCCCCACGAGAATCCGATCCTGACTCATCGACGCTCCCTTCCCCTGCTTTGTCTGGATACGGCTGGCATTTTGCCTACCGGCTGCCGGTTCCGGTAGTCCCGCCGGACGCGCCATGTTGGCGCACAGGCCGGGCGACGGCGCCCGGCGACGGTGCAATTGGCCGAATCGGGTCACCCATGACGGCTGCAAGTCATTGAATTCTAGTTGACATGAGCGCTGGCATGATCCCTGCATCGATTTGCCCCGTCGGGCCAGTGGGTGCGCCCGTCATATGGCCGTCATCGAAAGGGCCGAAGCGGATTTGATGCAATCGCACATTTTTGTTGTATTTTTGATACACGATGGATATTGCAGTTGCAGAAACATTAAATCTGCTATACTTCGCCCAGAATAAAAACGTATCTTTTTTCCAACTCACCTTTTTTGCAGGGTAGACACTATGAAAAGCGCGACTCTTACTTTTGCAGCCATCGGCTTGCTGGCGGCCGCGGCGGCCAACGCCGAGGTTTCCGGCTCCGTCACCGCCACCGGCATCTCCGACTACGATTTCCGCGGCGTGTCTCAGTCGGGCAATGATCCCGCGGCTCAGGGCAGCCTGGACCTGGAAGGCGATTCCGGCTGGTACGTGGGCGTCTGGGGCAGCAATATCGACTTCGGCGACGGCGAATCGGCGGACCTCGAGCTCGATTGGTATGCCGGGATGTCCTTCGGCGAAACCTGGCAGACCGACTTCGGCGTCGTCTACTACGCCTACCCGGATGAGAGCGACCTCAACTACACCGAGTTCTTCGGCGGCGTGACCTACGGCGGTGCCGAAAACTGGGAGGCTGGCTTCAAGCAGTGGTACAGCTACGACTGGTTCGGCTTCGACAACACCAACGGCTACTACTCGGAAGTGAACGGCAGCTACACTCTGCCCTGGTTCGGCATCGGCGTGACCGGCCACCTCGGTTACACCTGGGGTGACGGTCCTGATGACTTCTATGACGAGTACACCGACTGGTCCGTGGGCCTGACCAAGAGCTGGTGGGAAGACCGTATCGAGACGGCGGTGCGCTGGGTCGATACCGATCTCGACGACGAGTTCGAAGGCTTCAACGGCGTCGGCGAGAAGGATGGCCGCGTGATCGGTCACATCTCGATCACCCTGCCGTAAGACCGACTCACAGACAGAGTCTGTTCCGGGTCCCGCACCCGGAATCGAAAAAGCCCGCCGGAAACGGCGGGCTTTTTTTTGGCCTCTGTTCCGAACCCTGGCAGGGCGCCGCTATTTCATGGTCGGCATGGTGAACTCGGCGCTCACCGGGCCCTGGTCCGGCCACCGGGCGGTCACCGTCTTCAGCCGGGTGTAAAAGCGCACGCCATCGGGCCCGTGCACATGCAGACTGCCGAACAGCGAGCGTTTCCAGCCGCCGAAGCTGTGGAACGCCATGGGTACCGGTATTGGCACGTTGATGCCGACCATGCCCGCCTCTACACCGTGAGTGAATCGCCGGGCGGCGCGGCCGTCGGCGGTAAAGATGGCCGTGCCGTTGCCGAACTCGTGGCCGTTGACCAGGCCCAGGGCATCATCCAGCGTGTCGGCGCGCAGCACCACCAGCACCGGACCGAAGATCTCCTCCTGATAGATGCGCATGGACGGCCTGACCCGGTCGAACACGCATCCGCCCAGGAAGAAGCCCTCCTCGTGCCCGGGCACGCGGATGTCGCGCCCGTCTACCACCAGTTCGGCGCCCTCGGCGACGCCGATATCCACGTACTCGCGGACTTTCTGCAGATGCTCCCGGGTCACCAGGGGTCCCATCTCCGCCCCGTCGGCGGCACTCGGCCCGACCTTGAGTTCGCGGACCATGGGGGCGAGGATCTCCATCAGCCGGTCGCCGGCGTCTCCCACTGCTGCGTTCGGCGCACGCCCTCGCCCGGCGGCTCGCGGAC
>CBDTYJ010000019.1:0-18784 GCA_965364575.1 uncultured Gammaproteobacteria bacterium | reverse complement strand
AGAGTGAACGAAGACCTGGTCGAGACCCTGCGAACGGCCCTCGCCGCCTACGCGGATCCGGATCTGCCCGCAGCCCTCGGCGAACTGGCCCTGTTCCAGATCGAACCCTCAGGGGAGGGGCGCGCCCGTGTGATCGTCGGCCTGACTTTTCCTGCGGATCGCTTCGGGCCGGTCCTGGCGGAGCGGCTGACCGGCCATCTTGCCGAGCAGACGGACGCCGGATCTGTCGACCTGGAGGTCCACTGGGACATACCCACCGCACCGGTCCAGGGCGGCAAGTCGCCGCTGCCCGGTGTGCGCAACGTCATCGCGATCGCATCGGGTAAGGGCGGCGTCGGCAAATCCACCACGGCGGTCAACCTGGCGCTGGCGCTGGCGGCCGAAGGCGCCCGCGTCGGCATCCTGGACGCGGATATCTACGGTCCCAGCCAGCCCACCATGCTGGGGCTCGAGGGGCGCCGCCCCACCTCCCCCGACGGCCGCAATCTCGACCCCATGGTGGCCCACGGCCTGCAGTGCATGTCCATGGGCTTCCTGGTCGGCCCGGACCAGCCGGTCATCTGGCGCGGGCCGATGGCCACCCAGGCTCTCAGTCAGCTGCTGGGGCAGACCCGATGGGACGACCTGGATTACCTGATCGTGGATATGCCGCCCGGCACCGGCGACATCCAGCTGACCCTCGCCCAGCAGGTGCCGGTCTCCGGCGCGGTGGTGATCACCACGCCTCAGGACATCGCGCTGATCGATGCGATCAAGGGTCTCAAGATGTTCCAGGACGTGGAGATTCCGGTGCTGGGCGTGATCGAGAACATGAGTACCCATGTCTGCTCGAACTGCGGCCATGAAGAAGCCATATTCGGCACCGGCGGCGGTGCCCGCATGTCGGAGGATCATGGCGTGCCGCTGCTCGGGGGATTGCCCCTGGATCTGCGCATCCGCGAGGAGGCGGACAGCGGCATGCCCTCGGTGGTGGCTGACCCCGACGGCCCTATCGCCGGAGCCTACATGGAGGTCGCGCGGCGCATGGCAGCGACCCTGTCCATGATGACCGATACGGTGATGAAGGGTCCGAGTATTGTCATTGAGGACGATTGAGTGAGCATAAAATCCGACCGCTGGATCCGCCGCATGGCGGAAGCCCATGGCATGATCGAACCGTTCGAGCCGGGGCAGGTGAGGGCCGGCGCCGCCGGCAGCAGGTTGATCAGCTACGGCACCTCGAGCTATGGCTACGATGTCCGGTGTGCCCCCGAGTTCAAGGTCTTCACCAACATCAATTCGGCCATCGTCGACCCGAAGGGATTCGACCAGGACAGTTTCGTCGATGTGGCCGGTGACGTATGCATCATCCCGCCCAACTCGTTCGCCCTGGCGCGGACCATCGAGTACTTCCGGATCCCGCGCAGCGTCCTGACCATCTGTCTCGGCAAGTCCACCTATGCCCGCTGCGGCATCATCGTCAACGTGACGCCGCTGGAGCCCGAGTGGGAAGGGCATGTGACCCTGGAATTTTCCAACACCACGACGCTACCCGCGCGCATCTACGCCAACGAGGGCGTCGCCCAGATGCTGTTCTTCGAATCGGACGAGACCTGCGAGGTCTCTTACAAGGACCGCGGCGGGAAGTATCAGGGCCAGACCGGCGTGACCCTGCCTAGAGCCTGAGCAGCTCTGCCTCCTCCTTTATCACCGGCGCCGTGAGCGCAGCCCCGTCGAGTTCGACGCCGGAATCCCCGAGCCGCAGGCGGCCCGCACCGAACCAGCCGATCACCTGCGGATACAGGCGATGTTCCAGGGCCTGGATCCGGCGGTTCAGAGAGGCCTCGGTATCCTCCGCTCTGATATCGATCCGGGCCTGGGCGATCAAGGGACCGCCATCCAGTTCCTCGGTGACGAAATGGACGCTGGTGCCGTGCTGCCGTTCGCCGGCTTCCAGCACCCGCCGGTGGGTATGCAGACCCCGGTAGGCGGGAAGAAGTGATGGGTGGATATTGAGCATCCGCCCCGCCCACTGGCGGACCAGCGGCGCGCTCAGGATACGCATGAATCCCGCCAGCACCACCAGCCCGGGCGACAATTGTTCCAGGCGCCGGCCCAGAGCCCTGTCGAAGGATTCGCGGTCGTCGAAATCGGCGGCGGGCAGACACTCCGCCGGCACGCCCGACCGTCGGGCACGCTCGAGGCCGAAGGCGCCGGGCACGTCGCTGAGCACCGCCTGGACTCGCACCGGGATGGCGCCGTCGGCGGCGGCATCCAGGATTGCCTGCAGGTTGGTGCCGCTGCCGGAGATCATCACCACCACCGGCATCGGCGTCATCGGCTCGGGCGCCGCCATCAGGCCAGTTCCACGCCGGCCTCACCGGCTTCTATGTGGCCCACGATCCAGGCCCGTTCGCCGTGGCTGTTGAGGAGCTCTACCGTTCCCTCGGCGGCTTCTGCCGCGACGATGACAACCATGCCGACGCCGCAGTTGAACGTGCGGAACAGCTCCGATCGGGCCAGGTTTCCCTCTGTCTCCAGCCACCGGAATACCTCCGGCATGACCCAGCTGTCCGTGTCTATCCGGGCGCGCAAACCCGGCGGCAGTACCCGCGGCAGGTTCTCCGGAAGCCCACCGCCGGTGATATGGGCCATGGCGCGGATCTCTATCGCCCGGTTTAGCGCCAGCAGGGACCTGACATAGATCCGGGTCGGCGCCAGCAGCGCCTCGCCGAATGTCGTATCGCCCAGGGTATCCCCGAGAGCGGCGCCGCTGCGTTCAAGCACCTTGCGTATCAGCGAATAACCGTTCGAATGAGGCCCGGACGATGCCATCGCGACCAGGGCATCGCCAGCGTTCACGCCGGAGCCGTCTATGATCTCGTCTTTCTCGACGATGCCGACGCAGAAACCGGCCAGATCGTAATCGTCACCCTGGTAGAGGCCAGGCAGTTCTGCGGTCTCGCCGCCGATCAGCGCCGCGCCCGCCTGCCGGCAGCCCTCGGCGATGCCCGCCACTACCTCGGCAGCGACGTCCACCACCAGCTTTCCGGTGGCGTAGTAGTCGAGAAAGAACAGCGGTTCCGCGCCCTGCACGACCACGTCATTGACGCACATGCCGACCAGGTCGATTCCGATCGTATCGTGGCGCCCGCTCTCGATCGCCAGCTTGAGCTTGGTGCCGACACCGTCGGTGCCCGATACCAGCACCGGCTGCCGGTAACCGGCGGGCAGCTCGAACAGGCCGCCGAAGCCGCCGATACCCGACAGCACGCCCGCTCGACGGGTCGAGGCCACTACTGGCTTGATCCGGTCGACGAGGGCATTACCGGCGTCGATGTCCACGCCCGCATCGCGGTAGGTCAGGGATGAAGGAGTGTCGCTCATCGGGAGATCCGTAGTGGCCAGGGGCGGGGCGGCGGTACCGTTCAGAGTCGACGGATGACGGCTGACCGCGGCCGATCTATGTTATTTTACCTCACTGATTTTCCCGGAACATCGCACCTTGTCGAGTCTCCCAAGAACGCTCCTCTGCGGGCTGTTGCTGGCCCTGATTGCCGGTCCCGGCTGGGCCGTGGACAGCCAGCTTTTCACCGCCACGGTGCCCCTGGCGGAGGACTCACCCGAGGCCCGGGGGCGCGGTTTCGAAGCCGCTATGGACGTGATCCTTACCCGGATCACCGGTCGACTCGATGCGCCCGGTGACCCGCGGGTGGCCGATCTTCGGGAGACCGCGGAGAGCTACGTCCAGCAGTACCGGATGACGGGCGAAGGCTTCTGGGTCGCGTTCGACGGCCAGGCGGTCCAGACCGCCCTGGCGCAGCGGGACATGCGTATCTGGGGCGGCGAACGTCCCCCGGTCCTGCTGGTGCTCGCGGTGGACGAGGGCGGGGGCCGTCGCTACATCCTCGGCGCCGAGGACGAGATTCGCCACCCGGCATCCCGCGACCTGCGGGCAAGGATGCAGGGGCTCGCGGATCTCCGGGGCTTGCCGATGCTTTTACCGCTGATGGATGCCCAGGATCGGCGCCGGTTGTCGATCAACGACGCCTGGGGCGGTTTCGAGCAGCCGCTGCTGGAGACCGCGCAGCGTTATGGCGTCGCTGCGGTGCTGCTGGGGCGCTACCGGCTCGACGCGCCATTCCGGGTCAGGTGGGCCCTGTTCGAAAGCGGTCAGGCGCTGCGCTGGGATGGCGACATCGACGATGGCATCAACCGCAGCAGCGATCGCTTTGCGGCCCGCTATTCGGTCGCCACCGGCGCCGCCGTCGAGGGCGAGGTCGGGATCGCTGTCAGCGGCATACGCAGCCTCGAGGATTTCGCCCGGGTCAGCGACTATCTGGGCGGCCTGACGGCCATCGACAGCATGGCGCCCCGGCAGCTCGATGGTGACACCGCGGTATTCGGAGTGCGTCTGCGGGGCAGTCTCGATAACGTGGATCGCGCCATCAGGCTCGGCGGCCTGCTGCGCCCGGAGGAGACGCCGATCCCGCCGGGCCAGGGCTTCGGGATCCCGGCGGAGGGCGACGATGAGGTCCGTCGCGTGGCCTTGAGCTATCAGCTGAGACAGTGAGCCCCCGTCATATCCCCAACCTGCTCTGCGTACTGCGGATGATCGCGGTCGTGCCCCTGGTCTGGTTGTTGCTCGAGGCGCAATACCCCACCGCCCTGGCGCTGTTCCTGCTGGCGGGATTTACCGACGGTCTCGACGGTTATCTGGCCAAGCGCTTCGACTGGCGTTCCCGTCTGGGTGGCATCCTCGATCCCCTCGCCGACAAGCTTCTGCTCGTTTCCTCGTTCGCGACACTGGCCTGGATCGGACTGGCGCCGACCTGGCTGTTCGTCGCCGTGGTGGTGCGGGATCTCGTCATCGTCTCTGGCGCGACCGCGTACCGCCTGGTCATAGGGCCTTTTGAAGCCAGCCCGACCCTGATCTCGAAGACCAACTCCGCCGCCCAGATGCTTTACGTGCTGCTGGTGGTCATGGCGGCGGCTTTCGGCACGCCTGCCGGCCCGATCCTGACGGCGATGGGCTGGGTTGTGCTGGCGACGACACTCGCGTCCGGCATCCACTATGTAGCGAGTTGGGCTCAGCGTGCTCGCCGCGCCCATCGCCCGACCTGAGGCGGCGCCCATGCGTCAGCTTCCGCTCGGCATCAGGCTCAGGGATTCGGCTTTGTTCGACACCTATTTCCCGGGCCCCAACGCCGCAGCCCTGGAATATCTGCGCGGCCTGGCTGAGGGATCCGCCTCAGCCGGCGCCTGGTTATGGGGACCGCCCGGGAGCGGCAAGACCCATCTCCTGCAGGCTGTGTGCGCCGCGGCCGATGGTGCAGGACGGCAGGCCGCCTACCTCCCCATGGACGCCATGGTCGATCTCGGGGCCGGCGCTCTCGAGGGCTGGGGCGGGAAAGACCTGCTGGCTATCGACGATTTCGACCGGACGGCCGGCGACGGCCGATTCGAGCAGGCCGTGTTCCGGCTCTACAACGAGCTGCAGGAGCGCGGCGGGCAGCTGCTGGTCTCCACGACCGAGGCGCCGGCGGGCCTCCATATCGGTCTGCCGGATCTGGCCTCAAGGCTCGCCGCCGGCGTGATCTTCCAGCTGACGACGCCCGACGACGCACAGCGGGTCAGCGCCCTGCAGCTACGGGCCCGCCACCGGGGCCTGGAGCTGCCGGATGAGACCGCGCATTTCCTCCTGCGCCGTCTGCCCCGTGACATGGCTTCGCTTTGCGGCTGGCTGGACCGGCTCGATGTGGCTTCTCTGGAAGCGAAGCGGCGCCTGACGGTGCCATTTGTACGGGAGGTGATGGGCCGCGCCGATCGGGACGCCTAAGTGCCCCGGGCGGGCCAGCGCCGGGCGCAGTGCACCAGGATGATGACCGTCAGCAGCGCCAGCGCCAGCGCCCCGGCGGCCCAGATCCGTTCGGGCGGATTGGCGACCAGCTCGACGATGGCAAAACCGGCATAGAACACGCCGATCATGCTGCCCCAGACGCATGCTCCCCGGCGTCCCTGCCACAACAGCGGCAGGGACGGCAGCAGGGGAAGCCACAGGATCAGCACCGGCACCCAGCCCGGGATGGCCGCCGTCGGAGCGGCGATACCGAGCCACACACCGAGCCACAGCATCAGCCCGAGGACGACGCCGACGGCGAAAAACCGCTGGGAGCGGGGCGGCGTCATCTCCCGGCGGCCGTATTCTTCAGCGCGGCGGCGACGTCAGCGACGCGTCGCCCGAGGGCCTGACACAGGAGGCGTTCGGGCTCTTCGAGGGCGGCGGAGTGCGGCTCTCCCGCCACGTGGCTGGCCCCGTACGGCGTGCCGCCGGCCTTGGTTTCTCGCAGCGCGCGCTCCGTAAAAGGCAGACCGACCAGCAGCATGCCGTGGTGAAGCAGCGGCAACATCATCGACAGCAATGTCGATTCCTGACCGCCATGCAGGGTCCCGGTCGAGGTGAAGACCGCCGCGGGCTTGCCGGCCAGCGCCCCCTCCACCCACAGTTTGCCGGTGCCGTCGAGAAACTGCTTGAGTGGTGCCGACATATTGCCGAATCGGGTCGGGCTGCCGAGTATCAGTCCGTCGATATCCCTCAGGTCTTCGTTCTCCGCATAGGGCGGGCCTCGTTCCGGGATCTCCGGAGCGGTCTGCTCGCATACGGCCGAGACCGGCGGCACGGTCCGGACCACCGCGCTTGCATCGGCGACCGATTCGACGCCCCGTGCAACCTGGCGCGCCATATTGGCGGTCGCGCCGCTGCGGGAATAGTAGAGGACGAGGATCCGGGTCACGGTGCGAGGATCTCGAGCACCTGCTCCGGCGGGCGACCGATCCTGGCCGCGTCGCCGGCGACCACGATCGGTCGCTGGATCAGCCGTGGATGACTGACCATGGCCTCGATGATCCGGTCGTCTCCCACGTCTTCTCCGTCCAGACCCAGTTCCCGGTATTCCGGCTCGCCGGTCCGCAGAAGCTGGCGCGGACCGATGCCCAGCATGGCCAGTATGTTCCGCAAAGCCGCGGCATCCGGCGGTGTTTTCAGATATTCGACCACCTCCGGCTCGATGCCGCGTTGCCGGATGAGTTCGAGGGTCTGTCTGGACTTCGAGCAACGCGGGTTGTGATAGATGCTTACCTTCATGATTTGCCTGTATTTTTTGTTTGGTGGTCGAGACGGGCCGCGCTAGCGGTCCTTGCCTTGACGGGTTATATTCGCCTTGCTAGCGTTTTCGATCCAGTATCTGCCGGAGTGTCTGGCCGTGCTGACAAGCCGGATAAAAAGAATCCTACGTATCGGCTGGCTGGCGCTCTGCGCCGGGCTCCTGCTCGCCGCCTGCGCCGGTCCGCCGGTGCAGGAGATGAGCGATGCGCGCCAGGCGATCCAGGCGGCTGAAGACGCCGGCGCCGACGACAGCGCCCCGATGGTATTGCAGCAGGCCAGGGATTATCTGGACTCTGCCGAACAGAAGCTGCAAAAACGCGCCTACAACGGTGCCCGCGTCGACGCCAGACTGGCCCGGGAAAAGGCCAGTCATGCCATCACCATCACCCGGCAGCTGCAACCGGAGCCCTAGTCGGGCCGCCGAAACGTCCGCGGCCGAGCCCATGGATAGAGACGTCTGTCGCCGTTGTCATGTTGCCGGCCGCGTGCAGGGCGTGTTCTTCCGCGCCAGCACGGCCCGCAAAGCCAACGCGCTCGGAGTGAGCGGCCACGCGATCAATCTCGACGACGGGCGGGTCGAGGTGCTGGCCTGGGGCGAGCCCGGGGCGGTCGACGCGCTGTGTGAATGGTTGCGCAAGGGTCCACCCGCGGCGCGGGTAGACGATCTGGATATCGAGAACGTCGATCTGCCGGCCGCGGCGCGTCCCGGCTTCACTACCGGCTGAATCGCCTCACTGCTGGAACCACTTCGAGCTGAGTCGCCCCATCACGCGATCCGGATACCAGCGCTGGCCCCGGCTGCCGTTATAGCGCGCCAGCGCCTGGGTCAGGCGGCCGTCCTCCAGATCGTAGTAATAACGCAGGATGGTGCAGCCGTATCGCAGATTGGTGGCGATATCGAACAGATTGTCGTCCGGCCGGCCGATCTCCTTCAGCCAGAAGGGCATTACCTGCATCAATCCCCGGGCGCCGGCGTAGGAGAGGGCGAAGCGGTCGAAGTTGCTCTCGATATCGATCACCGCCAGCACCAGCTCCGGCGGAAGATCCACGCGGGACGCTTCCTGGTGGGCCGTCTTGAGGATGGCGATGCGCTCTTCGTGATCCGGGACCTTGTTGGCCAGTCGGCCCGACATGTCGGTCAACCAGACTTCCGCGTGGAAGCGGTCCTCGAAGCTGGGCGCCTCCCGGGCGGCGACGATCAGACGCTCCTTCAACGCAGGATCGATCGCCGTCTGCGGCTGCGCCGTGGCCGAGATTGCCAGCAGCAATCCGGTCCACAGTGTCAGGGCCGGCCGGGCCATGGCCTAGACCGGCCCCTGCTCGGCTGTCACCCGTTCGGCCAGGGCCGCGGCAAGTCCGGCCAGCGGCAGGTCTTCCGACGCCTCCGCGTCGCGTCGCCGGTATTCGACGCTGCCGGCGTCAAGGCCCCGCTCGCCGACGACGATCCGGTGCGGGACCCCGATGAGCTCGCCGTCGGCGAATTTCACGCCGGGCCTCGCGTCGCGGTCATCGAACAGGACCTCCACCCCGGCCGCCTGCAATTCGTCGTAAAGGGAGGCGCAAGCGTCCTGGACGCGCGGCGACTTGTGCAGATTGATGGGCACCAGCAGCACCGTGAATGGCGCGATCGGGGTTGGCCAGATGATGCCGCGGTCGTCGTGATTCTGCTCGATGGCGGCGGCGACCAGACGCGTTACGCCTATCCCGTAGCAGCCCATCAACATCGGCTGCTCGCGACCGTCGCCGTCGAGGACCGTCGCGCCCATGCTCTCGCTGTACTTGCTGCCGAGCTGGAATACATGACCCACCTCGATGCCCCTGGCGATGCGCAGGGTACCGCGGCCGTCCGGACTGGGGTCGCCGTCCACCGCGTTCCGGAGATCGATGAACTGCGGCTCGGGCAGGTCGCGGCCCCAGTTCACGCCGCGCAGATGCCGGTCGACCTCGTTGGCACCGCAGATGAAGTCGCTCATGGACGAGGTGGCCAGATCGGCATACACCGGGCAATCCAGACCCAGAGGCCCAAGGAAGCCGGGTTCGCACCCCACGGTGGCGGCGATGGCTTCGGCGTCGGCCATGCAAAGCGGCGAGGCGACGCCGGGAAGCCGGGCCGCCTTGATCGGGTTGAGCTCGTGGTCGCCGCGGACGACCAGGGCAACCATGCCGCCCTCGACGCCCTCGACCAGCAGCGTCTTGATGCACTGCTCCGGCGCCACGTCCAGGTATGCGCTGAGCGCCTCGATACTGCGGACGTCCGGGGTAGATACCGCCTCCATCTCAGCGCCCGGCGCGTTCCGTGATCCCTGCGGCGCCACGCAGCTCGCCATCTCTACGTTGGCTGCGTAATCGCCGCCTTCGGCGTAGGCGATGGCGTCTTCACCGGAATCGGCCAGCACATGGAATTCGTGGGAGACGCTGCCGCCGATGGCGCCGGTGTCCGCCTCGACAGCCCGGTAACGCAGGCCCATGCGCCGGCATACGGCGCCGTACGCCGCATACATGCGCTCGTAGGTCTGTTCGAGACAGCCCTGATCGAGGTGGAAGGAGTAGGCATCCTTCATGATGAACTCCCGCGAACGCATGACGCCGAAGCGGGGCCGGATCTCATCCCGGAACTTGGTCTGGATCTGATAGAAATTAACCGGCAGCTGGCGATAGCTGCGCAGCTCGCGCCGGGCGATGTCGGTGATGACTTCCTCATGAGTCGGGCCGAGGCAGAAACCCCGGTCATGACGATCGACGAAGCGCAGCAGTTCGGGGCCGAACATGTCCCAGCGGCCGGACTCCTCCCACAATTCGCAAGGCTGCACGACCGGCATCAGCATCTCCAGCGCGCCGGCCGCGTCCATCTCCTCGCGCACGATGCGTTCGACCTTGCGCAGCACCCGCAGTCCCAGCGGCAGCCACGAGTAGAGGCCTGACGCGAGCCGCCGTATCATGCCGGCCCTCAGCATCAGTTGCTGGCTGACGACGTCGGCGCTGGCCGGCACCTCTTTGAGGGTCATGAGGGGAAAGCGGGTGAGGCGCATGGTGTGTCCTGTGCCGGTGCGGCGGTCTCTCGGATTGCGTTCCGGGGCGCCTATTGTAAGCCCAACGTGCTGATTTTCTACCGGATGCGGGCCTCGCTGCGGCGCCGCGAGGGAGATCGATCATGGGGACTTTTTACGATCGGGACGTGGATCCCGGGATTCTGCGGCAGCGCCGCGTGGCCATCCTCGGTTTCGGTGCTCAGGGTCGCGCCCACGCGCTGAATCTGCGGGATTCCGGGATCGACGTGCGGGTGGCGCTGCGGCCCGATTCGCCGTCGCGTGCCGCCTGCATCGAGGCGGGACTGGAGGTGAGTTCGCCGGACGAAGCCGCCCGGCAGAGCGACCTGGTCATGATGCTGGTCCCGGACGAGGTGCAGCCGAAGGTCTATGAACAGTCGCTGGCACCCAATCTGCGCGCCGGCGCCGCGCTGGTCTTCGCCCACGGCTACAACATCCAGTTCGAGCATCTGCGCCCGCGTCCGGACCTGGACGTGCTGCTGGTCGCGCCCCTGGGGATCGGTGACCAGGTCCGGGCCACCTACGAGGCCGGCACCGGCACGCCCGCCCTGCTGGCGGTCCACCAGGACGTCAGCGGCGAGGCCCATGCGCTTGGTCTCGCCTACGCTGCTGCCAACGGGCACGGCCGGGCCGGCATCATCGACACCAGTTTCCGGGACGAGACCGTCACCGACCTGTTCGCAGAGCAGGCGGTGCTCTGTGGCGGACTCACGCACCTGATCGGCGCGGCATTCGACACGCTCGTCGAGGCCGGTTATCCGGAAGAGCTCGCGTATTTCAGTTGCCTGCACGAAGTGAAGCTGATCGCCGACATGATCCATCGGCGGGGCATCGCCGGCATGCGCCGGTCCATCTCCAGCACAGCCGAATTCGGCGATTACACTCGTGGCCCGCGCGTTATCAACGAGGCCAGCCGCAAACAGATGCGCAAAATGCTGCAGGAAATAGAAGACGGCCGCTTCGCGGCGGAGCTGGATGCGGACGCCGAGGCCGGTTTTCCGACCCTGGCCGCTGGCCGCACGGCGGCGGAGTCCCACGCCATCGAGGCTGTCGGCGAGCGTCTGCGGGCCATGCTCCCCTGGTTACGCTGAACCCCGCAGGGCCCGGCTGCGGCTGGCGGCCCGGCATCGACTCGTAATAAAGTGATGGGCATGGACACTGGAAACGCATTGGCGAACAAGAAGCGGTCGTTGCGCAGGCGCGGTATCTATCTGTTGCCAAACCTGTTCACTACCGCGGCATTGTTCGCGGGTTTCTTCTCGGTCGTCGCGGCCATGGACGGCAATTTCCAGAAGGCTGCGGTTGCGATCTTCGTCGCCATGGTGATGGACGGACTGGACGGACGGGTCGCCCGCCTGACCCACACCGAGAGCGACTTCGGCAAGGAGTACGACAGCCTTTCCGACATGGTGTCCTTCGGCCTGGCACCGGCCCTGGTCGCTTATCAATGGGGCGCCACCGTGCTGCTGGAGTACCGATGGTTGTGGGGACGGCTCGGATGGCTGGCGGCATTCTTCTATGCGGTCTGCGCCGCGCTCCGGCTGGCCCGTTACAACTCGCGCATCGACATCGCCGACAAGCGGTTCTTCGAGGGTTTGCCGAGTCCTTCCGGTGCCGCGCTGGTGGCCGGCACCATCTGGCTGGCCAGCGAATACAGCTTGTCCGGCTTCTGGGGATTCGTTATCACCTTCACCGTCACCGCCGCCGCCGGTGCGCTGATGGTGAGCAATTTCCATTATTACAGCGCTCGTGACATCAACATGAAGCGCCATATCCCGTTCCCCTATCTGCTGCTGATTCCCGCCTTCTTCATGCTGGTCTCCGTGGATCCGCCGATCGTGCTGTTCTCCATGTTCGTCGGCTACGGCATCTCCGGACCGGCTGTGACCGCGTGGATGAAGTTCTCCAAAGGACGGGACCGCGAGTCCGGCACGCGCAAGGCGGCCTGATCTCCGACTGCTCGTCATGGACCCTCGCCGAATCCAGTATCTGCAGGCCATGGGGGTCACTGCCTGGGTCTCGCGGGCCGTCCCGGAGCCTGATGTCATCGATGCTGGCGCGGCTGTGCCGGTGCCCGTCTCGCCCCGCGCCGATGCGCCGGACGAATCTACGGTGTCCTCGATGGACTGGCCCGAACTGCGCGCGGCCGTGGAGGGTTGCCGGCTGTGCCCATTGAGCGAGAGCCGCACCAGGACGGTGTTCGGTGTGGGCGGCACGGAAGCGGATCTGTTGATCGTCGGCGAGGCCCCCGGGGCCGAGGAAGACCGCCAGGGTGAGCCATTCGTCGGACGGGCCGGGCAGCTGCTCGACGCCATGCTGGCGGGAGTCAGACAATCACGCGCCACCGCCTATATCGCCAACGTGCTGAAGTGCCGGCCCCCAGGGAACCGGGACCCCTCCGCCGAGGAGTCCTCGCGTTGCGCACCCTATCTGCAACGCCAGATCGAACTCATCCAGCCCCGCGTGATCGTGGCGGTGGGCCGAATCGCCGCCCAGCGGCTGCTGGGAGAAGACCTGCCGCTGGCCAGGATGCGAGGCCGCATCCACCATTACGGGCCGCGGCGGATCCCGCTGGTAGTGACCTATCATCCCGCCTACCTGCTGCGGCGACCGGCGGAGAAATCCAAGTCCTGGCGTGACCTGCTGCTGGCCACGGCGGTGCTGGATGGAGCGGATTCATGAGCGCCCGGCCGGAGTTGCCGCCTCTGCCTGTCAGGCCCATGGAGATCCGGGACGTGCCCGAGGTGGCGGCCATCGAGCAGGATGTCTACGAATTTCCCTGGTCGGAAGGAATCTTCCGTGACTGCCTGCGCGTGGGTTATTGCGCGGTCGTGCTCGAGAGCGACGAGGGTATCCGGGGCTACGCGGTCATGTCCGCCGGGGCAGGGGAGGCCCATCTCCTGAATATCTGCATCCATCCCCTCTGGCACGGTTGCGGCGTCGGCCGCCAGCTGCTGGACTGGCTGTTCGAGGAGGCCCGGCTGCGCGGTGCCCGGCGCCTGTATCTGGAGGTGCGGCCGTCCAACGTCACTGCGCTCCAGCTATACGAATCTGCCGGTTTCGCCCGCATAGGATTGCGCAAGAATTACTATCGCAGCGGCCAGGGCCGGGAGGACGCGATCGTGCTGGAGCATCGGCTGGACCCGGTCTGAAGACTGCCGCGCCCGGTGGTGCTGGGTTAGAATGGGCGGCTTGGGTCCGCCCAGCAACCAGCCCGGAACGGGCGATCAGACCGAATAGCGTAATGAAAGCCATAGCCGAAGCCGCCGGACGGCGCCGTACATTCGCCATCATTTCCCATCCGGACGCGGGCAAAACCACGCTGACGGAGAAGTTGCTGTTGTTCGGCGGTGCCATCACCCTGGCGGGTTCGGTGAAGGGTCGCAAGGCGTCCCGTCACGCCACCTCCGACTGGATGGCCCTGGAACAGGAGCGCGGCATCTCGGTGACCTCTTCGGTGATGCAGTTCGAGTTCGACGGCCGCACGGTCAATCTACTGGACACCCCCGGCCACGGGGATTTCTCCGAAGATACCTATCGCACCCTGACGGCGGTGGATTCGGCGCTGATGGTGATCGACTGCGCCAAAGGCGTGGAGGAGCGCACGGTCAAGCTGATGGAGGTCTGCCGCATGCGGGATACCCCCATCATCACCTTTATCAACAAGCTGGACCGTGACGGCCGCGAGCCGCTGGACCTCCTCGACGAGATCGAAAAGGTGCTCGGCATGCCATGCACGCCCGTCACCTGGCCGATCGGGATGGGGCGCGATCTTCGCGGCATCTACCATCTGCTCGAACAACGGATCTACGTCTACCGCCCGGGTGAAAAGGGCGCCCTGGGCGAGACCGTCACCATCGACGACATACGCAGCGCCGAGGCAAGGGCTCTGATGGGTGATCGGCACGAGGATTTCTGCGAGGAAGTGGAGCTGGTACGCGGCGCCTGCAATCCTCTGGACCACGAGGCCTATCTCGCCGGACGCCAGACCCCCGTGTTCTTCGGTTCCGCCATCAATACATTCGGCGTGCGCGAGTTGCTGTCCGCATTCGTCGAATGGGCGCCCGCGCCCCGTCCCCGCACGGCGCTGGAGCGCACGGTGAGTCCCTCCGAGGACGGATTCTCCGGTTTCGTGTTCAAGATCCAGGCCAATATGGATCCGGCCCATCGCGACCGGATCGCCTTCGTCCGCATCTGCTCCGGCAGCTACACACCGGGCATGAAACTGACCCATGTCCGTACCGGCAAGGAGATCCGGGTGGCCGATGCCCTGACGTTCCTCGCTTCCGACCGGCAGCAGGCAGAACACGCCTGCGCCGGTGACATCATCGGGCTGCATAACCACGGCACGATCAACATCGGTGACACCTTCACCCAGGGTGAGCGGCTGCAGTTCACCGGCGTACCCAACTTCGCGCCCGAGATATTCCGTCGCGCGGTGCTGCGCGATCCGCTGAAGATGAAGGCGCTCCAGAAGGGGCTGAGCCAGCTGTGCGAGGAGGGCGCGACCCAGCTGTTCCGCCCATTGCGGAACAACGACCTGATCCTCGGGGCGGTCGGGCCGCTGCAGTTCGATGTGGTCGCATTCCGGCTGCGTTCCGAGTACGGGGTCGAATGCCAGTTCGAGAATGTCCAGGTCGCGACCGCGCGCTGGATCTACGCCGATGACCATCGCCGGCTCACTGAATTCGAGCGCAAGGCCCACGAGCACCTGGCCCGGGACCACGGCGAATGCCTGGTATACATTGCGCCGACCCGGGTCAATCTGTCGCTCACCGAGGAGCGCTGGCCGGAGATCGCATTCCGAGCGACCCGCGAGCAGCTGGCTGCCTGAAGCAGACTGGGGCGCGACTCGCGGCTCCGGTATAGTGGCTGCGCCTGCGGCTACCGGCCGCCTTCCCGCTGATCGATCGCCATGAAACGAGTATTGCTGACCAAGCCGGTCCTGTCATGGGCGCTATACGACTGGGCCAACTCCGCCTTCGCCACCACCGTGATGGCGGGCTTCTTCCCGGTATTCTTCAGCGCCCTGAGCGGCGACATCAGCGCCAAGGACTCACAGTTCTGGTTCAACATGACGCTGGCGGGATCCAGCATCCTGGTCGCCATCTCGGCACCGCTGCTGGGCGCCATCGCCGACCGTGGCGGCAGCCGCAAAAAATTCCTCGCCACCTTCGCCATGCTGGGTGTGGTCATGACCGCCGGTCTGGCCTGGGTGCATGCCGGCCAGTGGTGGGTCGGACTGCTGCTATACGGTCTCGGCACCATCGGCTTCTCCGGCGCCAACGTATTTTACGACTCCATGATCGTGGACGTGTCCGAGGAGGAGGATTTCGATCTGGTTTCCGCCTTCGGCTACGCCCTGGGCTACGTGGGCGGCGGCCTGTTGTTCGCTGTCAACGTACTGATGGCGCAGAAGCCCGAGATGTTCGGACTCGCCGACGCCGGCGCCGCGGTCAGGGCGTCGTTTCTCAGCGTAGCTGCCTGGTGGGCATTGTTCACGGTGCCCTTGTTGTACGGCGTCCGGGAGACCCCCACCGCCGGGAAAGCAACCCGCCTGCAGGCGGTCCGTGAAGGACTCGCCCAGCTCGTGGGCACGTTCCGCGAGGTCCGGAAGTTACGCGTCCTGTTGCTGTTCCTGATCGGCTACTGGCTCTACATCGACGGCGTCAATACGGTGATCAAGACTGCCGTGTTCTTCGGCGACCGCGTGCTCGGGCTGGATCAGGGCAGTCTGGTCACGGCCCTGTTGCTGACCCAGTTCGTCGCCTTCCCGGCCGCGCTTGCGTTCGGCTGGATGGGCAAGAAGATCGGACCCCGTCCGGCCATCCTGATCGGGCTGGTGGTCTATATCGCTGCCTTGTTCTATGCCTGGCGCTGGCTCGAGGACAGCGGCGACTTCTATAACCTGGCCATCGCTATCGGCATGGTCCAGGGCGGCGTGCAGAGTCTGAGCCGGTCCCTCTACGCTCGCCTGATTCCCAAATCGAAAACCGCAGAATTTTTCGGATTCTTCAATATGGTCGGCAAGTTCGCCGCCATCCTCGGCCCCCTGCTGATGGCGCTCGTAGTGGCCATGGGCGCCGGGGAGCGGGACAGCATCCTCGCCCTGACTATCCTGTTCGTCGTCGGGGGCTTTCTGCTGTGGCGGGTGAACGTGGAGGCCGGCAGCCGTGCCGCCGAGGCCATGGACGGTGGCTAGGGCCGGAAACCCCGCAGCAATCGCTGCAGCCTGATCAGCTCGGCTTCGCTGGCATTCTCCTCGTACCGCAGCCGCACGTAACTGTTCGTGATCGAGCGTATCGCACCGGCGAACGCCGGCAGTTGGCGCTCGGCCCGATCCGCCAGCACCAGCGGCCCTTCCCAGGGTTCTCGGCGGATACCGCGCCGGGCCAGACGATTGACATAACGGTGGTACAGGCGTTGGACCCGGTCTTCCGCAGGCGGCCGATAGCGCCAGGCGGTCCACAGGGCGATGCCGGCCAGCAGCAGCACGACGCTGGCGCCGAGCGCCGCCGCCAGGGACCGCCAGTCCGGACTGCCGACCCCCATCGCCCTGAGCAGAGCTATCTGACGGTCCGGGCCGTAGGCCAGAACCCATTCGTTCCAGGCGCTGTCCAGCGCGTCCCACCGCTGCTGTAGCGTCACCAGCAACGGCAGCGAACGCATGAAGCGGCCCGGGACCAGGTCGCTGTCCGGCAAGGCTTCTGCCAGGTTGCGTTCTATCCGGTCCGGCGCCACGGCCGCGGTCGGATCCAGCCGTATCCAGCCCTGGCCGGGCAGCCACACTTCGGTCCAAGCGTGGGCGTCCGATTGCCGCACGGTCATGCGATTGTTGAGGGGATTCAACTCGCCGCCCTGATAGCCGGTTACCACCCGTGCCGGGACACCGCCGGCACGCATCAGCACCGCGAACGCCGAGGCGAAATGCTCGCAGAATCCGCGTCGGGTATCGAACAGGAATTCGTCCACCGGGTGGCTGCCACGCAGCGCCGGCGGCCGTAAGGTGTAGGTGTAAGGCTCCAGGGTGAAGCGATCCAGCACCGCCTGGATGTACTCGCCGTCGTCCGGATACTGGCTACGCAAGGTCTCTGCCAGCTCCCGTGCGCGAGGATTGCGCCCTGGCGGGAGCATGAGATCCCGCGCCCGACCCCTTTCGCTGAGCGCGACGCCGTTCAGTGCCTCCGGGTACGAAACCACTTCGTAGGCGGTCAGCTGCTCCACCGGACGCCGCGCGAGGAGTTGGTAATCTACGGACAAATAGGCGCGGGGCTGGGTCCACTCGGCCGGATAGTCCAGCGCCATCAGCCACGGGCGGCTGTTGGGTTCCAGGGTCACCCTATAGCGGACCTGCGGACCCTGGCGCGGCACTTCCAGCGGCCGCCAGGGCCGACCACCTGGATCTCGCCAGCTGGCGCCGTCGAAGGAATGCAGCACCGGTCCGCGCCAGTAACGCTGGGCCGGTGGGGGCACATCGCCTTCGAAGGCGGCACGGAAGGCCACAGCATCGGAAAGGCTCAGCGCGTTGACGCTGCCCGGGGTCATCACGTCGTCAAGACCGCTGATCCCTCCGCCCCGGGTCGGCATGGCCCAGAATGGCCCCGGCACCCGCGGGAACAGCAGGAACAGCACCAGCATCAGCGGCAGGGCCAGGGCCAGCATGGTCATCACCATGCGCGCCGCCTTGGGCGCGGGGATGGCCGGGCCGCGCCGAACCGTCTGCATCAATGCCGTCGTGCTCAGTCCCACGGCCACGATCATGTAGGGCAGCGTCCACATGCTGGGCTCGTAGAGCAGCTGCGCCATGACCAGGAAATAGCTGATAAACATGAGGACCTGGTAATCGCGTCTGCGCCAGGTCTCCAGCAGCTTCATGTCCATCATCACTACCAGCAGCGCGGTGCCGGCCTCGATGCCGTTGACCGTGCCATAGGTCGCCACCACCGCGGCGAAGCCGGCCGCCGCCATCAGCAGGCGCAGCGATTGCCACGGTGCTTTCCATCCGCGCACCGCGGCCAGCATCCGCCAGCCGATGCAGGCCAGGGTCAGCAAGCTGATCCAGACGGGCATCCTCGGCAGGTGCGGGCCGACGCTGACGCCCAGCGCGGCGGCGGTCCAGCCCAGACGCACCAGGTGCTCGTCCGGTCTAACCATGGGCGGCGCCAGCGCCGGCTGGGCGGGGCTCGTACAGGGCGAGGGTGCTGAGACAACGATGCCGATGGCTGGCGCTGATCGCCGGCGGTATCTCGGTGCCAGGCACCCGCAGACCATAGGCATGGCCCTCGGCGTGGGCATCGACGACCCAGCGGGTCAGCCGCGAGAGGCGCTGCTCGGTGTCCAGACCGTCGAGCATAGACCAGTCCAGCCAGTGGGTGGTCACATCGGTACCCGCAAATTGCTTGACCAGCAGTTCTCCGCCCTTGGCGGCGGCTTTCCAGGCCACGTGCCGGGGCGAGTCACCGGGACGGAAAGTCCGCAGCCCGGCGAAATCCTCCTCGCCACGACGCTCGTCCTGGGCGCCGCCGGTGTCCGTGTTGCGGGGTGGTGGCGGATCGGCGGGACTGCCCGGATGCGGGTAGACCACGCCGAATGT
>CBDTYJ010000018.1:0-19039 GCA_965364575.1 uncultured Gammaproteobacteria bacterium | reverse complement strand
GTGTCGCTGTCCACGTCCACCATGCGCACGAACACTTCGAGCGCCTTGTCCGGCTCTTCGTTCAGAAGAAAATTCAGGCCGACAAAATAGTCCGGGTTGGGCTCCCCGTCCGCGGCCGCGCGGCGCGGATCCGGGCCCGTCCGCCGGGCGACATACCAGCCAGCCGCGGCCGCGGCCATGAACAGCAGGATGAGCAGCGGCGCCGAGTCAGCCGCCATCCGCCAGCGGCAGCTTGTGCAGATTCTCGACTTCGGCCTCTGCCTTGCGGACCGATCGGGCCAGCCGGCGCTTCTCGCGCAGCGACCGCATCAGCCAGATGGAGGCGGTCAGCAGTCCGAGCAACCAGCCGACCGCCAGACAGGCGATCAGCGCATAGGAGACCGGCACATCGATGACGGCGAAGCCGATATCCAGTTGCACGGCACCGGGGTTCAGCCAGGCGAACCCGGCGGCCACAACCAGCGCGGCGATGAGCACGGCGATCAGGAAAATTCTGCGGAGTGTAGTCATGAGCCCGTTTCCCGGGGTGCCCGCTCAGGCACCGTCTGTCTCTGGCAACGGTCCAGCCGCGCTCGGTCCGGGTCGGCTCAGCTGCGGATGGGGTTATCCCGGCCCGCGTTGACCCGCTCGCGCAGGTCCTTGCCGGGCTTGAAATGGGGCACGTATTTCCCGGACAGGGCCACCGCCTCGCCGGTCTTGGGATTGCGACCCATGCGGGGCGGCCGGAAGTGGAGCGAGAAACTGCCGAAGCCCCGCACCTCGATCCGTTCTCCAGCCGAAAGGCTGTCGCTCATCACGTCCAGCATGTGCTTGACGGCCAGTTCCACATCTTTCGCCGGCAGGTGTTTCTGCTTGCGGGAGATGCAATCGATCAGCTCCGACTTGGTCATAAACCACTGTCTCCAAACAGATCTCGCCCGGGCGAACGCGCCATCACAAACAGGCCCCGAGGGCCGGACCGCCCGGTTTCCCGGACGGCCCTTACCTTATCAGGATTCGTCCTGACCGGAAATCTGCTCCTTCAGCAGATCGCCTAGACTGGTGCCGGTGGTGGACTCGGAGGTGCGGTAATTCTTGACCGCGACCGCCTCCTCGTAGACTTCCTTGGCCTTGATCGACAGATTGATCGCCCGGCTCTTGCGGTCGATGCCGATAAATCGTGCTTCGACCTCGTCGCCGACCTTGAGCACCATGCGCGCGTCCTCGACGCGGTCCCGGGCCAGCTCGGAAGCCCGCAGGCTGCCCTCGATACCGCCCAGATCCAGGATCGCGCCACGGGCGTCGACCTCGGTGACCGTGCCTTTGACGATGCTGCCCTTCGGATGCTCGGCGAGGAAGGCGGAGAACGGGTCCCGGTCCATCTGTTTGATGCCCAGGGAGATGCGCTCGCGCTCGGCGTCGATGGACATCACCACCGCTTCGACTTCGTCACCCTTCTTGTAATTACGCACGGCTTCCTCGCCCGGGATATCCCAGGAGATATCGGACAGGTGAACCAGTCCGTCGATGCCGCCATCGAGTCCGATAAAGATGCCGAAGTCGGTGATCGACTTGATCTGACCGGAGACCTTGTCGCCGCGATTGTGGGTGGCGGCAAACTCCGCCCAGGGATTCGACAGGCACTGCTTGATGCCGAGAGAAACCCGGCGGCGCTCCTCGTCGATATCCAGCACCATCACCTCCACCTCGTCACCCATCTGGACGACCTTCGAGGGGCTGACGTTCTTGTTGGTCCAGTCCATCTCCGAGACGTGCACCAGACCTTCCACGCCGTCGTCGATCTCGACGAAACAGCCGTAATCGGCGATGTTCGTGACCTTGCCGAAGATGCGGCTGCCCGGCGGATAACGGCGTGCCAGATCCTGCCAGGGATCGTCACCCAGCTGCTTCATGCCCAGGGACACCCGGCAGCGTTCGCGATCGAACTTGAGGATCTTGACCTTCACCTCATCGCCGACGTTGACCACTTCGGAGGGATGCTTGACCCGCTTCCAGGCCATGTCCGTGATGTGCAGCAGGCCGTCGATGCCGCCCAGATCCACGAAGGCGCCGTAATCGGTCAGATTCTTGACGATGCCCGACATCACCGCCCCTTCCTGGAGGCTCTCCATCAACGCCTCGCGCTCGGCACTGTATTCCTCTTCCACCACCGCGCGGCGGGAGACGACGACGTTGTTGCGCTTCGGATCGAGCTTGATGACTTTGAACTCGAGGACTTTGCCCTCGAGGTAGGAAGGATCGCGCACCGGCCGCACGTCGACCAGAGAGCCGGGCAGGAAGGCCCGCACCAGGTCGAGTTCGACGGTGAAGCCACCCTTCACGCGTCCGTTGATTACGCCCTTTACGATCTCGCCCTTCTCGAAAGCCTCTTCGAGTACGGACCAGGTCCGGGCGCGCTTGGCCTTGTCGCGGGACAGGCGGGTTTCGCCAAATCCGTCCTCGACTGCATCGAGGGCGACTTCGACCTCGTCACCCACCGCCACTTCGATCTGGCCCTGCTCGTCACGGAATTGCTCCGCAGGGATGACCGCCTCTGACTTAAGGCCGGCGTTGACGATGACCACGTCGTCGTTAACGTCGACGACACGGCCGGTGATGATCGCCCCAGGCTTGAACGGCTGGCTGGCGATACTCTGTTCAAAAAGTTCAGCAAAAGATTCAGACATGTTGATTAATTCCTGGTCTTTCGACCGGGGCCCTGTAGTTCCGTCGTGGTCGTTCCCTGACTGACGGGTCAAATGTAAATGGCCCTGCATCCGTGCAGAGCCACCAGATTCCTCACTCGAAAACAGCGTCAATCCGTACGTCGATCCGGACCGCCATCGTTTCGACGACCCGATGCCAGACGATCCTGAAGATGCTCGTGCACCCGCCGGACGACCTGATCGATACTCATCGTCGTCGTGTCGATCACCAGCGCGTCGTCAGCCGCCTTGAGCGGCGAGACCTCGCGCCGGGAATCGCGCTCGTCGCGCTCCGCGATTTCCGTACAAAGACTGCTTAGGTTAGCATCAAAACCCTTCTCTATCAACTGCTTATACCGGCGTTCCGCCCGGGCCTCGGGGCTCGCGGTAAGGAACACCTTGGCGGTGGCGTCCGGGAAGATCACCGTACCCATGTCACGGCCGTCCGCCACCAGTCCGGGTGGTCGCCGGAAGCGGTGCTGCAGCCCCACCAGGGCCGCCCGCACCAGTGGGATCGCGGCCACCTTCGAGGCCGCATTGCCACAGGTCTCGGTGCGGATCTCGCCCGTCACATCGCAGCCGTCCAGCCGGACCTGCTCGCCGCCATCGGCGTCGGTACCGAACTCGACGTCCAGGTCCTCCGCCAGACGCGCCAGAGCGGGACCGTCATCCAGGTCCACGCCGTGTTTGCCGGCGGCCACGGCCGTCAGACGATAAAGCGCCCCGCTATCCAGCAGCCGCCAGCCCATCCGTTCCGCCACCTGCCGGCAGATGGTGCCCTTGCCGGATCCGCTGGGCCCGTCCACGGCCAGCACCGGAGCGGTCGAGTCGACCCGGCTCACGGGGAATCCTCCAGGCCGAAGCCCGCGGACCGGGCGAGATCGGCGAAACCGGGGAACGATGTCCCCACGTGCCTGACGTCTCTGATCCGGATCTGTCCGGCGGCGACGAGACCCGCGACCGCCATGGACATGGCCACCCGGTGGTCGCCGGCGCTGTCCACGGTGCCCGCGCTGATCGGACCTCCCTGGATATCGATACCATCGTCGGTCTCGTTCAGGCGCACCCCGAGTCCGGAAAGGGCCCGGGCCATGGTGGCGATCCGGTCGGATTCCTTGACCCTCAGTTCGGCGGCACCCCGCACCCGGGTCCGCCCCTCGGCCGCCGCCGCGGCCACGAACAGCACCGGGAATTCATCGATAGCCAGTGGCACCAGTTCGGGCGGCACGTCGATGCCCTGCAGACGGCTGCGCTCCACCCACAGGTCCGCCACCGGTTCCGCTCCCAGCTGACATGGCTCCCGGACCTCGATGCGTCCGCCCATGGCGCGCAGGATGTCTAACAGGCCGGTTCGGGTCGGGTTCATGCCGACGCCCCGGATCAGCAGGCCCTCCCCGGCACGCAGCAGTCCGGCCACGAGGAAGAACGCGGCCGAGGAAAAATCGCCGGGTACGCCGATCCGGCCACCGTTCAGAACGCAGGGTCCCTGGATGGCGGCGCGATGCTGATCGAATTCGACCGGCGCGCCGAGGGACTGCAGCATCCGCTCGGTGTGATCCCTGGACACCGCCGGCTGGCGGACCACCGTCACGCCCCGGGCCGACAGCCCGGCCAGCAGGATGGCGGATTTGACCTGGGCGCTGGCCACCGGCAGCGCATAGTCGATGGCCGTGATCCGACCCCCGTCTCCGAGCCGCAGCGGCGGCCGTCCACCGTCGGTCTCGATGCTTGCGCCCATCTGCCGCAGCGGCGCCGCGACCCGTTCCATGGGCCGGGATCTCAACGAGGCGTCCCCGGTCAGTTCGGCGCGGATACCGAGACCCGCGAGCAAGCCCGTCAACAGGCGGATGCCGGTGCCCGAATTGCCGAGATCCAGCGGGCCTGCCGGGTCGTGAAGCCCGCGGGGACCCGGCCCGATGACGCGCAGCCGATCGCCGTCCAGACGCTCGACCCGCACGCCCAGGGCCTCCACCGCTGCCCGGGTGGCGCGGCAATCCTCGCTGTCCAGAAAGCCTTCGACCTCCAGGGGCCCGGTCGCCACCGCCCCCAGCAGCAGGGCACGATGGGAGATCGACTTGTCACCCGGCACGGCAATCCGACCGCCGATGCGGTCGACCGGTGACGACAGCCAGCCCCCGGGAATGGCGTCACCTGACGCGGCCGTGAGTTCAGTCCCCACCACCGGCCCCATCCGTCGCGCCGGCACCCAGTACCTCCTCCATGGCCTGCAGCAGCCGATCGTTCTCGGCGGGGGTGCCGACACTGATCCGGAGATGCCGGTCCAGTCCGTAGTTCGCCACCGGTCGCACGATCACCGACTTGCGCAGCAGCGCATCGTAGACCGGCATGGCGGCCCGTCCCATATCCACCAGCACGAAATTGCCGGCCGAGGGCACGAACTCCAGACCGAATCCGCCGAAAGCGTCCTGCAAACGATCCCGCTCGCCGGCATTCATCTCCACCGAGCGGCCGAGGTGCTGCCGGTCCTCGAGCGCCGCAAGGGCGGCCACACCCCCCAGCAGGTTGACGTTGAAAGGCTGCCGCACCCGGTCCAGGATCCCGGCGATCCCCGGCGCCGAGACGGAGTAGCCGACCCGCAGGCCCGCCAGGCCGAATGCCTTGGAGAACGTGTGGGTCACCACCAGATTGGGGAAACGATCGAGCCAGTCCACGCAGTCCGGATAGTCCGGATCATCCATGTATTCCCCGTAGGCCTGGTCGACGACCACCAGCGTGTGCTCGGGCAACGTCTCGAGGAACTCGCGCAGCGGTTCGGCGCGCACCCAGGTGCCGGTGGGATTGTTCGGGTTGGCGATGAACACCAGCCGGGTCTTGTCGGTGACGCGCTCGGCCATGGCCGCCAGATCGTGGCCATAGGGACTGTCGCTGCCGGGCGGCAAGGCGGGCGCCACCCGGGCGGTAGCGCCGCAGGCCTGGATGGCGATGGGATAGACGGCGAAGGCGTACTGGGAATGGACGGCTTCGAGGGTGTCCTGAAGGAAGGCTTCCGCCATCAGCACCAGCACGTCGTTCGAGCCGTTGCCCAGCGTGATGCAATCCGGCTCGACGCCATGCCGGCGCGCCAGCGCCTGCTTGAGTTCGAAACCGCCACCGTCCGGATAGCGGGCCAGTTCCTCTTCCGGCAATTCTCGGATGGCCTCGAGCACCCGCTGGCCGGGGCCCAGGGGATTCTCGTTCGAGGCCAGCTTGACGATATTGCTGACCCCGTACTCCCGCTCCAGCTCGCTGATCGGCTTGCCGGGCTGATAGGGATTCAGGCCCCTGACCCCGGGCGCGGCCAGGCGCAGATACGGATTTCCCATGGCTTCCCCTCCTCCCCCGACGGCTCAGCGGGTAGCTGCCCGATCGAGTCTAAAGGATCGCACAGGGATATGAGCCGAGCACCCGGAACAGGGAGGTCGCGACTTCCAGGTCCTTGAGCGCGGCGGCGATCTTGGGATCCTCCGCATGCCCTTCCACGTCGACGAAGAACACGTAGTCCCACTTGCCGCGCTTGGATGGGCGGGATTCGATGCGGGTCATGCTGACCTGGTGCTTGGCCAGGGGATAGAGAATCTCGTGCAGGGCGCCCGCCTTGTGCCGGGCGGCCAGCAGCAGCGAAGTCTTGTCTCGGCCGCTGGGCGGGAACAGATCCCGGCCGATGACCAGGAAGCGGGTCGTGTTGTCGGGCCGGTCTTCGATATTGGCCATCAGCACGCGCAGGCCGTAGACCTCGGCCGCCGCCTCGCCGGCGATCGCGGCGGCGCCTTCCTCGTCCCGCGCCAGCCGGGCGGCCTCCGCATTGCTGCTCACGGCGATGCATTCCGCGCCCGGCAGCTTTTGCTCCAGCCACGCGCGGCACTGGGCGAGCGACTGCTGGTGGGAATACACGCGCTCGATCCGGTCGAGACCCTCGACCGTGCCCAGCAGGTGTTGACGGATCCGCAGTTCCACCTCGCCGCAGATCCTCAAGGGTGATGTCATGAACATATCCAGCGTGTTGTTGACCGTGCCCTCGGTGGAGTTCTCCACCGGCACGATGCCGAAGTCTGCTACGCCGGATTCGACTTCATGGAACACCTCATCGATCGAGGACAGGGACAGGGCCCTGACCGAATGCCCGAAATGCTTGAGCACGGCCGCCTGGGTAAAGGTGCCCTCGGGGCCGAGGAAAGCGACTTTGAGCGGCTCCTGCTGGGCCAGACAGGCCGACATGATCTCGCGGAACAGTCGCACCATCTCCTCGTCCCGCAGCGGACCCTCATTACGCTCTACCACGCTGCGCAATACCTGAGCCTCGCGCTCGGGCCGGTAAAAATCCCGGGGCCGGGCCTTGTCCCCCAACTTGCTGGTACCCACTACCTGCGCGGCACGGGCTCGCTCGCTGATCAGTTGTTGGATCTGCTCATCGAGGCGATCGATGCGGGCGCGGATTTGCGCAAGATCGATGTTGTCCGGTTTCGCGTCGCCCATGGTTACACCGCGGCTAGAGCAAGCGCAGCTTCAGCACGCCGTCGATAGCGGCGATCTTGTCGCGGGTGCCGTCCGAGACCTCTCCTTCCACGTCGACCAGGGTGTAAGCGACCTGATCCCGGGACTTGTTCAGGAGGTCGACGATATTGAGGCCGTCCTCGGCCAGCCGGGTGGAGATCTGACCGACCATGTTGGGCACATTGAGATTGCAGATGCTGATCCGCTGGCCGTCGGTCCGCGGCATGATGGCTTCAGGAAAATTGACCGAATGGCGGATGTTGCCGTTCTCCAGATACTCGCGCAGGTTCTCGGCCACCATGGCGGCGCAATTCTCCTCCGCCTCGCCGGTGGATGCACCCAGGTGCGGCAGGGCCGTGACTTTCGGATGACTGCGGATGTGGTTGTTGGGGAAGTCGGTGACGTAGGCCGCCAGATGCCCTGAATCCAGCGCCGCCAGCACCGCCTCGTCATCGACGATCCCGCCACGGGCGAAATTGAGCAGGATGCCGCCCGGCTTCATCAGCGCCAGCCGCTCGGCATTGACCAACTGGCGCGTATGGTCGTTGAGCG
This sequence comes from uncultured Gammaproteobacteria bacterium, assembly GCA_965364575.1. Taxonomy (GTDB): domain Bacteria; phylum Pseudomonadota; class Gammaproteobacteria; order Steroidobacterales; family XN24; genus CAMYOC01. Next base: position 11,312 of record CBDTYJ010000018.1, on the reverse strand, counting down.
GTACGTGCAGGGTGATGAAATTCGAGCGGCTGAACAGATGATCCAGAGTGGTCGCCTGCTCGATCGAAGACGAGAGTTGCCAGGCACGCTGCACGGTGAGCTGTGGATCGAAACCGATGGCCTTCATGCCCAGGGCCACGGCCACGTTGGCTACCTCACCGCCGATGGCGCCGAGACCCACCACGCCGAGGGTCCGGCCCGGCAGCTCGAAGCCGACGTATTTCTTCTTGCCGGCCTCAACCAGCTTGCTGACCGCGGCGTCGTCGCCGTCGAGCTCGCGGACGTAGTTCCAGCCCTGGCAGATGTTGCGCGCGCCCAGCAGCAGACCGGCGACGACCAGTTCCTTGACCGCGTTGGCATTGGCGCCGGGGGCGTTGAACACCGGGATGCCGCGCCGGCTCATGGCCTCTAGCGGGATGTTGTTGACGCCGGCCCCGGCCCGCGCGATGGCTTTCACGCTGTCCGGGATATCCATCGAGTGCATATTGGCCGAGCGCACCAGCACGGCGTCCGGGTGGCCGATCTCCGAGGCCACCTCATAGTGCTCCCGGGGCAGCCTTCTCAGACCTTCGACGGCGATGTTGTTAAGGGTCAGGATCTTGAAGCTCATGGCTCTCCACCCGCGGCCAGGTTTCGCACTACCTGTGCGCTGTCCTGATTATGCCGCGTTGCAGCAGGTAAGGATATGCGATTAACCGTGACGACGCTCGAATTCCGCCATGAAATCCACCAGCGCCCGCACGCCAGCCAGCGGCATGGCGTTATAGATGCTGGCGCGCATGCCGCCCACCGAGCGATGACCCTTGAGATTGGTCAGTCCGGCCGCCTGCGCCTCCTCCAGGAAGGTGGCGTCCAGATCCGGCTTCGCCAGGGTGAAGGGCACATTCATCCGCGAGCGGCAATCTTCGCGCACCGGGTTGGCGTAGAAGTCCGAGGTGTCGATGGCGCCGTATAGCAGCTCGGATTTCTGCCGATTGATTTCGCCGATGGCCTCGAGACCGCCCTGCCCCAGCAGCCACTTAAAAACCAGTCCCGCCATGTACCAGGCGTAGGTGGGCGGCGTGTTGAGCATCGAGCCCGCAGCGGCCATCGGCGCGTAAGCGAGCATGGTCGGCGTAGTCGGGCGCGCCCGGTCCACCAGGTCGTCGCGGACGATGACGATGGTCAGCCCGGCCGGACCGATGTTCTTTTGTGCGCCGGCGTAAATAACGCCGAAACGGGATACGTCCAGCGGCCGGGACAGGATGGTCGACGACATGTCCGCGACCAGCGGCACGTCGCCGCTGTCCGGAATCTGATGGAATTCCACGCCGCCGATGGTCTCGTTCGGCGTGTAATGCAGATAGGCGGCATCGGCCCGCAACTCCCACGCCGACGGATCCGGGATCTCGGTGAATCCGCCTTCCGCCGAGCTGGCTGCGGCACGGGCGTCACAGAAACGCTGGGCCTCGGCCAGGGCCTTCTTCGACCAGCTGCCGGTCAGCAGGTAGTCAGCGGCGGATTCCCGGCTGGAGAGATTGAGCGCCACCGCCCCGAACTGCGTGGTGGCGCCGCCCTGGACGAACAGCACTTTGTATCCGTCGGGGATCTGCAGCAGTTCCCGGAGATCCGCTTCGGCCTGCTCGGCGATGCCGACAAACTCCTTGCTGCGATGGCTGAGCTCCATCACCGACATGCCGCACCCGCGCCAGTCGGTCAGCTCATCCCTGGCTGTCTCGAGCACCTCCAGCGGCAATGCCGCCGGGCCGGCGCTGAAGTTGAACACGCGTCCCATGTCTACTCCGTCCGATTATGAAAAGATCCGGTGGTCAGTCGGTGACGTCGACATCGTCCTCGTCGCCTTCCCGGGGCAGTCCGTCGAGGCCGACCAGCACGTCGCCCTCGTCGAGCCGGATAAGGCGCACACCCTGGGTGTTCCGGCTCATGGTCGAAATCTCGCTGACCGGCGTGCGCACCAGAGTGCCCGAGCCGCTGATCAGGACGATCTCGTCGTCTTCCATCACCTGCAGCGCCCCCACGAGCGGACCGTTGCGGCCAGAGGTCTGGATCGCGATCAGACCCATGCCGCCGCGTCCCTGCACGGAATACTCGGACAGCGGCGTGCGCTTGCCGTAACCGTTTTCGGTGGCGGTCAGCACATCGCCTTCGTCGACGATTATCAGGGAGATCACGCGTTCGCCCTTGCCCAGGCGGATGCCACGGACGCCCGCGGCGCCACGGCCCATGGCACGCACGTCGGCCTCGCGGAAACGGATGGCCTTGCCGCTGGATGCCAGCAGCATGATGTCCCGGCTGCCGTCGGTGACCGCCACGTCCACCAGTGCGTCGTCACCGCGCAGGTCGACGGCGATGATGCCGTTGCTGCGCGGACGCGAGAACGCCGACAGGGGCGTTTTCTTCACCGTGCCGTGGGACGTGGCCATGAAGACGAAGCGATCTTCCTCGTATTCACGGATCGGGAGCACCGCGGTGATGCGCTCGTCTTCCTCCAGCGGCAGCAGATTCACCATCGGTTTGCCGCGGGAGCCGCGGCCCGCCTGGGGCAGTTCGTAGACTTTCAGCCAGTACATCTTGCCGCGGGTGGAGAAACACAACAGCGTGTCGTGGCTGTTGGCCACGAACAGCTTGTCGACGAAATCTTCCTGTTTCATCCGCGTCGCCGACTTGCCGCGGCCACCCCGGCGCTGCGCCTGATAGGTTCCGGTCGGCTGTGCCTTGGCGTAGCCGCCGTGGGACAGGGTGACGACCATGTCGGCTTCGGGGATCAGGTCTTCCAGCGTCAGATCCAGACGCGCCTCGAGGATCTCGGTTCGGCGCTCATCGCCGAAGGCATCGCGCACCTCCTCGAGCTCGCTGCGGATCACGTTGGACAAGCGGTCAGGGCTGGCAAGTATCTCCAGTAAATCCTGAATTTTATCCAATAAATCCCTGTATTCGTTTACTATCTTCTCTTGCTCAAGACCCGTGAGTCGGTGCAGCCGCAGATCCAGGATCGCCTGGGCCTGGGCCTCGGACAATCGATACCCGCCCTCGACCAGACCAAACTCCGGCGCCAGGTCCTCGGGCCGGGTCGCCCGCGCGCCGGTGCGCTCGAGCATGTCGGTGACGACACCCGGTTGCCACAGCCGCTGCAGCAGCCCGGCCTTGGCTTCCGCTGGTGACCCGGAGGTCTTGATCAGTTCGATGACCTCGTCGATGTTGGCCAGCGCGACGGCCAGACCTTCCAGCACGTGGGCCCGGTCCCGGGCCTTGCGCAGATCGAAGATAGTGCGCCGGGTGACGACCTCCCGGCGATGGCGGATGAACGCCTCCAGCATCTCCTTGAGGTTCAGCAGACGGGGCTGGCCATCGACCAGCGCCACCATGTTGATGCCGAACACGCTCTGCAGCGGGGTATGCTTGTAGAGGTTGTTGAGCACGACCTCCGGCACTTCGCCGCGGCGCAGTTCGATCACCATGCGCATGCCGTCCTTGTCGGATTCGTCGCGCAGCTCGGTGATGCCCTCGATCTTCTTCTCGCGGACCAGTTCGGCGATCTTCTCCAGCAGCCTGGCCTTGTTCACCTGGTAAGGCAGCTCGGTGACGATGATCGCCTGTTTGCCGCTCTCCCCTACCGCTTCGACTTCGGATCGCGCCCGCACGTAGATGCGGCCGCGTCCGGTCTGGTAAGCCTCGAGGATGCCGCCGGCCCCGTTGATCATGCCCGCGGTCGGGAAATCCGGACCCGGCAGGTGCTCCATCAGCTGCTCGACGCCCAGTGTCGGATCGTCGATCAATGCGACACAGGCGTTGACCACCTCGGTCAGGTTGTGGGGCGGGATATTGGTGGCCATACCGACCGCGATGCCGGCCGAACCGTTGATCAGCAGGTTGGGCAAGCGGGTGGGCAGGACGCCCGGTTCGGACTCGGACTCGTCGTAGTTGGCGACGAAGTCGACCGTCTCCTTCTCAATGTCGGCCAGCAGCTCGTGGGCGATGCGGGCCATCCGCACCTCCGTGTAGCGCATCGCCGCCGGGGCGTCGCCATCCACCGAGCCGAAATTGCCCTGGCCGTCCACCAGCATGTAGCGCATGGAGAACGGCTGCGCCATGCGCACGATGGTGTCGTAAACCGCAGTGTCGCCGTGGGGGTGATACTTACCGATCACGTCGCCCACCACGCGGGCGGATTTCTTGTAAGGCTTGTTGTAATCGTTGCCCAGCTCGCGCATGGCGTAGAGCACGCGGCGGTGGACGGGTTTGAGGCCGTCCCGGACATCGGGGAGCGCCCTGCCGACGATCACGCTCATGGCGTAATCGAGGTAGGACTGTTTCATCTCGTCCTCGAGATTGACGTGGAGGACTTCGCGTGCGACTTCTGCCATACGGGGAGGCTTGATTTCTCTGGATTTCAGGGTGCCGGACCGAGAGGAATTCGGCGGCCTTCAAAAGTGGCATATGTTACCACGTTCGGGGGCTGGGCGGCCCCAGGCAGCACCCCCCGCGCGGCAGGGATCAGGGCCGGGCCATCATCGCAGCCAGACCCTCCGGGCCGGGCCGCTCGACGACGCCCTTCTCGGTCACCAGCGCATCGATCAGGGCCGCCGGCGTGATATCGAAAGCGGGATTCGAGAAAGCCACCTCCGCCGGCTCCGATTCGGCGCCGGTCGCGGCCCATATTTCGCTGGATCCACGCTCTTCGATGGGGATGTCATCGCCGCTGGCGGTGCGCATGTCCAGGGTGGAGGTCGGCGCCACCACCATGACCTTCGCACCATGATGGCGTGCGCTCAGGGCGAGGCCGTAGGTACCGATCTTGTTGGCCACATCCCCGTTGGCGGCGACACGGTCGGCGCCGACGATCAGCCAGGAGGGATGCTGGCGGCGGAACATCTGGGGCATGGCCGAATCGGCCAGCACGGTCACCGGGATGCGATCCCGGGCCAGCTCCCACGCGGTGAGGCGCGAGCCCTGCAGCCAGGGCCGGGTCTCGCCGGCGTACACCCGTTCGATCTTGCCCGCCGCCCAGGCCTCGCGGATCACACCCAGAGCAGTACCGAAACCGCCGGTCGCCAGGGCTCCGGCGTTGCAGTGGGTCACGACCGGTGTGCGTCCGCCCAGCAGCGCCGCGCCCAGCCGACCCATGGCATGATTCATGGCCACATCTTCCCGGTGAATCGCCCGGGCCTCCGCCAGGGCCGTCCGCCATGCCTCCTTGCCGGCAGGACCCGCTGCGCGCCGCACCCGATCGAGCGCCCAGGCGAGATTGGCCGCGGTCGGCCGGGCTGCCGCGAGCGTGCCCAGCTCGCTCTCCAGCAACGCCCCGTCGTCACCGGCCCTGCGATAAGCCAGCACCGCGCCGTAGGCGGCCGCGATGCCGATCGCCGGCGCACCGCGCACGACCATCTCCCGGATGGCGTCAGCGACTTCGCCGGCGGTGCGCAGCGACAGGTAGCGCTCTTCGCCGGGTAACAGGCGCTGATCCAGCAGCACGCAGGCCTCGTCATGCCAGTCAGCCGCCATCACCGGCTGCCATGCGTGTGCGGACGTCGCAGGTCCCATAGGCCCCTCCCCGGAACGATTTTGGCGGAGACGACTGCGGGCCGCCTCGCATACAATGCGCGCAGTCTTGCAGGAGGCGCGCGCCGCCAGCCAGTGCCAAGCATGGAGAAAGTCGACACCCTGATCAACGCTCGCTGGGTCATCCCGGTGGCGCCGGATTGCGTGCCGCGGGAGCTGCACAGCGTCGCTATCCATCACGGCCGCATCGTCGCCCTGCTGTCTTCGGACGAGGCCGGCGCACGATTCGAGGCCCGGGAAACCCTTGACCGGCCCCAGCACGCCCTGCTGCCGGGTTTCGTCAACAGCCATACCCACAGTCCCATGAGCCTGCTCAGAGGGCTGGCCGACGACCTGCCGCTGATGGACTGGCTGAAACAACACATCTGGCCGGTAGAGAAGCGCTGGGTCGGACCCGAATTCATCGCCGACGGCAGCGAACTGGCCATGGCCGAGATGCTGCGCGGGGGCACCACCTGCTTCAACGATATGTATTTTTTTCCCGACGTGACTGCGCGCACCGCGGCCCGGTTCGGCATGCGGGCATCGATCGGGCTGATCGTGCTGGATTCTCCCAGCGCCTGGGCCGAGACCGCGGCGGAATATCTGCACAAGGGCCTCGCATTGAATGACGAATACCGGGGCCACCCCCTTGTGAGCGCCGCTTTCGCGCCCCATGCCCCCTATACCGTGGGCGACGAGACCCTGATCAAGGTCCGGGGCCTCGCCGACGAACTGGAGCTGCCGATCCACACTCATCTGCACGAGACCGCCGACGAGATCAGCGCCAGCTTGGAGGCCTTCGGCGAACGCCCGCTGGACCGCTTCGCCCGGCTCGGCCTGCTGACGCCGCTGCTTCAGGCGGTGCACATGACCCAGCTGACGGATGCGGAGATCGAGCTGGCGGCCGGCACCGGCCTGAGCGTGGTGCACGCGCCGGAATCGAATATGAAGCTGGCCAGCGGCGCCTGTCCCGTCACGCGCCTGGCCGAGGCCGGGATAAATGTGGCGCTGGGCACCGACGGGGCGGCCAGCAATAACGATCTGGACATGCTCGGGGAGATGCGGACCGCCAGCCTGCTGGCGAAACACGTGGCAGGTTCGGCCCGGGCCCTGGACGCCGCCAGCGCATTGCGGATGGCGACCCTCAATGGCGCCGTCGCGCTGGGACTCGGCGACGTCACCGGTTCGCTGGAGGCCGGCAAATGGGCGGATGTCGCCTGTATCGATCTGTCTCCGGCCAACACTCAGCCGGTCTACGACCCGGTCGCCCAGATCGTGTATGCGGCCAACCGGAGCCAGGTCAGCGACGTCTGGGTCGGCGGTCGCCAGCTGCTGGCGGACCGTCGGCTGACCCGCATCGATGAGGACGACCTCCTCGCCCGGGCCCGGGCGTGGGGCGAGCGGATCGCCTCCGGCGAGGGAGCGTAGCCCGTGAGCACCGACGCCAGAGCAAATGTAGACCGGCAGGAGATCGCCAAATTCGACCGCCTCGCCCAGCGCTGGTGGGACCCGGACGGAGATTTTCGACCGCTCCACGACATCAATCCCGCCCGTCTGGAATTCATCGACCGCCGCACGCCGCTGGCTGGCCGACGGGTACTGGATATCGGCTGCGGCGGCGGCATCCTCGCCGAGAGCATGGCGCGCAAGGGGGCGACGGTCAGCGCCATCGATATGGCCGAGGCGCCGCTGGCGGTGGCCCGCCTGCATCTGAAAAAAAGTGACGTCAGGGTGGATTACCGCAAGCATACGGCCGAGCAGGAGGCCGAGGCCGGCCATCGCTATGACGTGGTCACCTGCCTCGAGATGCTGGAGCACGTGCCGGAGCCGGCCTCGGTCATCCGCGCCTGCCGGGAGCTGACGCGCCCGGGCGGGGACCTGTATTTCTCCACCATCAACCGCAATCCCAAGTCGTTCCTGATGGCCATCGTCGGCGCCGAATACGTGCTGCGGCTGTTGCCGCGAGGGACCCACGAATACGCCAAGTTGATCAGGCCCTCGGAACTGGCACGCTGGCTGCGCGCCGCCGGGCTGGAGCTGGTCGAGACCATCGGCATGCATTACAACCCGTTGACCCGCGCCTGCACCCTGGGCGGTAATCTGGACGTCAACTATCTGGTGCACGCGCGCCGGCCTGCCGACGATGGTTAGAGCAAGCCCCATCCCCTCCCTCCTGCTCGATCTGGACGGGACTCTGGCCGACACGGCGCCGGACCTGGCCGCGGCCCTCAATGCGGTGCGCATCGAGGAAGGCTTCGCACCCTTGTCTCTGGACGAGATCCGCAGCTTCGTCTCCCACGGCGCACCGCAGCTGGTGCGGCTGGGTTTCGGTGAATCGCTGATCGAAGACGAGTTCGAGCGGCTGCGCGGCCGGCTGCTGGATCATTACAGCCGGGCCGTCTGCACCCACACCAGGCTTTTCCCCGGTTTCGACCGGGTGCTGGGCGAACTGGAGACCCGGGGCGGGCGCTGGGGCGTGGTGACCAACAAACCAGGTTGGCTGACCGAGCCGCTGATGGCGGAGCTGGGACTCAGCGAACGGGCAGGCAGCATCGTCAGTGGTGATACGCTGGAACACAGGAAACCCCATCCGGCGCCGCTGTTGCTGGCCGCCGAGCAGATGCAGGTGGAAGCGGAAGCCTGCGTGTATGTGGGCGACGCCCGCCGCGATATCGAGGCCGGGCTGGCGGCCGGCATGTTCACGGTCGCAGTGCGCTGGGGCTACATCCCGCCCGGCGACAGCGCCGACGACTGGGATGCCCACAGGGTGATCGACGAGCCCGGAGAGCTGATGGACATACTCAGCGACATGGACGGCTGAAGCGCGCATGGATTGGCGTCAATATCTCTCGCCTGAAGTCCTCGCATGGCTGATCCCCGCCGCCGGCGGACTGCTGCTCGGCGTATTGATCGCCAGCCTGGTGGCGCTGCGCAGGATCGGCTTGCTGCGCACCGAAGTCGCCGTACGCGAGACCCGGATCAAGGATCAGGAAGCGCTGGATCAGGAACGGCAACAGGCCCTGGAACGGGCCGAGCAAAAGCTCACCGCCACATTCGGCTCCATGGCCAACCAATCGCTGCGCGACAACACCGAATCGTTCCTGAAACTGGCGCGGGAGCATCTGGGGCAGCACCAGGAGAAGGCCAGGGGCGACCTGCAGGAACGGCAGAAAGCCATCGAGACGCTGGTCAACCCGATCCGCGAGGCGCTGGAGAAGACCGAAAAGCAGATCGCCGAAGTGGAGAAGGAGCGCCGCGAAGCGTACGGCAGCATCCGCGAACAGCTCACCGCCATGAGCGCCGGTCAGTCATCGCTGCAGGCCGAGACCCGGAATCTGGTCAACGCCCTGCGCCGGCCGGAAGTGCGCGGCCAGTGGGGTGAACTGACCTTGCGGCGGCTGGCCGAGCTGGCCGGCATGGTGGAGTACTGCGATTTCTACGAGCAGGAACATTCCGATACCGCCGAGGGGCGGATGCGTCCGGATATGATCATCCGCATGCCGAACGGCCGCGAGCTGGTGGTGGACGTGAAGACCCCGCTGGATGCCTATCTCAATGCGGTCGAGGCCAGTGACGACCTCAGCCGCGAAGCGGCGCTCAAGAAACACGCGGAGAACGTGCGCAACCGGGTGCGAGAGCTGTCACTCAAGTCTTACTGGTCCCGTTTCGAGCACAGCCCCGAGTTCGTGATCCTGTTTATCCCCGGCGACCAGTTCCTGGCCGCCGCATTGCAGCGCCTGCCCCATCTGCTGGAGGAGGCGCTGGACCAGAAGGTCATCCTCGCCACGCCGACCAGCCTGGTCGCGCTGCTCAAGGCTGTCGCCTACGGTTGGCGCCAGGTCGCGCTGGAGGAGAACGCCAAGAAGATCCAGGCGCTCGGCGAGGAACTGCACCGGCGTCTCGGGGTATTCAGCGGCCACCTTGCCAAGCTCGGACGGCAGCTCGGATCCAGCGTGGACTCCTACAATGCCGCGGTCGGCTCGCTGGAACGCAACGTCCTGCCGGGCGCACGCAAGTTCACCGAACTCGGCGTCAGCGGCCGCAAGGATATAGACGTCCTCAATCCGGTGGAGAACGCGCCACGGCGGCCGGACCTGGCCGCGGACGACCTGCCCGACGAGCCGGCGCGACCCCTGACGAAAGACAGCGACGCGCCATGAGCCGCGTCAGCCCGGATCCGGTGCCCGGAATTCCGGAGGGCTCCGCCGCCTATTACGCCCATCTGTTCACGCCTCCGGAACGACGCCCGGCCCTCACTGCTCTGTTCGCCCTGCATCGGGAATTCGAAGAGCTATCGGCCCGCCAGGCAGAACCAGCGGTCACCCAGGTCAAGCTGCAATGGTGGGATGACGAGGTACGCCGGCTGGCGGCCGGTGAACCGCGGCATCCGGTGACGACGGCGCTGGCCGGAGAGCCATCGATGCGCGGCAGCCGGGATCTGCTGCGGGAGATGGTGGGCTGTACCGGGGCCCTGGCCGGGGCGCTGCGCGAATCCGCTTTCGATCGGGCCGTCGAACTCGAGTGCCGGCGCGCCGCCGCGCTGCTGGGCGCCGTCGCACGGATGCTGATCGATGACGAGGCGGCGGACGGAGAGATCCTGTTGCCGGCGCGGAACATCGGCGCCGGCGGGCGGCTCGTGACCCTGCTGCGACAGGAAGCTGCCCTGAGAGCATCCGGGGATCAGCTGGTGTTGGAAGCACGCGCCGGGCTGGACGAAGGTCTGAACACCATCCCGCCGGGCCGTCGCCCGGGTCTCGGTCCGGTGCTCGTATTCGGCCAGGTGAATCGCCTGCGTTTGAGCCGTCTCGGGCGGCCGGCCGATCCGGAATCCCGTCTCGCCGGCGCGTTCGCTACACTGCGGGAGGTGATGACCGCGTGGCAGACCGCCCGCCGCGCCGCAAAAGCCATCGCCCCGGCACCGGTAAGGGAGTCGAGCCATGCAACCTGAAGAAATGATCGACTACTCACCCCGGGACACGCTGCTGGACGAGCGTGTGATCCTGGTCACGGGCGCGAGCGCCGGCATCGGCGCCGCCCTCGCCCGCCGCGCGGCCGCTGTCGGCGCAACGCTCGTCCTGGTCGGACGGTCGATCCCGCGTCTGGAAGCCGTCTATGACGAGATCGAACAGGCCGGCGGGCCGAGACCCGGCATATTCGCAATCGACTTCCTGACCGCGACCGGTCCGCAATACGAACAGCTGTTCGACGCCGTCGCCGACGCCTACGGTCGCCTCGACGGGCTGGTCCACTGCGCCGGCATCCTCGGCGACCGCTCGCCGATCGAACACTTCGACATCGGCGTCTGGCAGCAGGTGATGCAGGTCAACGTCACCGCGCCGTTCGTGCTGACACGGACGCTGTTTCCGCTGTTGCGGCGCTCCGGCGACGCCTCCGTGATCTTCACCTCCAGCGGCGTGGGCCGGCAGGGCCGCGCGTTCTGGGGCGCCTACGCGGTATCGAAATTCGCCACCGAGGGCTTGATGGAGGTGCTGGCCGCGGAGGTCGGCGACAACACGCCGATCCGCTGCAACGCGGTCAACCCCGGGGCCACCCGGACGGCCATGCGCCGCGCCGCTTACCCGGGCGAGGATCCCGACAAACTCAAGACACCGGAAGAAGTGCTCGGCCCCTATCTATACCTGCTCGGACCGGACGGGCACGGGATCAACGGCGGCTCGTTCGACGCCCAGTAGGCGGGCTGGCCGGAAAAGAACACCCTCGACGCAGTGGGCAGCCCTCACAGCGGGGCGTTGCGCGGCAGCGGGTCTTGC
>CBDTYJ010000017.1:0-19315 GCA_965364575.1 uncultured Gammaproteobacteria bacterium | reverse complement strand
CATCAATTCGTCGAGCCGGGCAGTGGCCGACGGCGATGTCGTGTGGACATAGATTTCGTGTCCGAGCCGCAGCGCTTTCTCGGCCAGCCGGCAGGCGAAAACCGAGCGCTGCTGCTCGGATCCCTGGCTCAAGACGTAGAAGTCGACCCGTGTCATCCGGCCCCGGCGCGGTCGAGCAGGAACTGCACGAGCAGCGGCACGGGGCGTCCCGTAGCGCCCTTGGCGCGGCCGGATCGCCAGGCCGTGCCGGCGATGTCCAGGTGGGCCCAGCTCATGCCCTCGGTAAAGCGCGACAGGAAACACGCCGCCGTGACTGCGCCGCCCTCACGGCCAGCCACGTTGGCGAAGTCGGCGAAATTGCTGCGCAGCTCCTGGTTGTAATCTTCGTCGACCGGCATGCGCCAGGCCCGGTCTTCGGCCCGCTCGCCGGCGTCCAGCAGCTCACCGGCCAGCTTGTCGTCCTTCGACATCAGGCCGGTGAGATGGTGACCGAGAGCGATCACGCAGGCGCCGGTCAGCGTCGCCACGTCGATGATGGCGTCGGGTTTGTAGCGCCGCGCGTAGGTGAGCGCGTCACAGAGGATCAGGCGGCCCTCGGCGTCGGTATTCAGGATCTCGATGGTCTTGCCGGACATGCTGCGCACCACGTCGCCGGGACGGGTGGCGGTGCCTGAAGGCATGTTCTCGCAGGCCGGGATGACGGCGACGACGTTGATGGCGGGGCGCAGTTTGGCGATCGCCGTCATGGCCCCGAGCACGCCGGCCGCACCGCCCATGTCGAACTTCATCTCATCCATGGACGGCGGCGGTTTGAGACAGATGCCGCCGGTGTCGAAGGTCACGCCCTTGCCCACCAGCGCCACCGGTGCTGCCGACTTCGCGCCCTTGTACTCCAGCACGATCAGCTTGGCCGGTTCGGTCGCGCCGGCAGTCACCGAAAGCAGCGAGCCCATCTTCAGCTTGCGCATTTCCGCCTCGCCGAGGATCTTGACCTTCATCGCCTTGTCGCCGGCAGCGAGCTTGCGGGCGTACTTGGCCAGATGGCTCGGGGTGCAATGGTTGGCCGGCAGATTGGCCAGCTCGCGGGCCGCATTGCTGCCCGCAGCGATGGCGTCCGCATGCTCGAAACCGCGCTGGGCGTGGCGCCGTTGTGCGGCATTTTCCACGGCGATGCCGAACCGCTTCAATTTCGGTGCCGGCGGCTTCTTGCCTGTCTTGAGCTGATCGAAGCGGTATAAAGCGCTCTGCAGAGCTTCGCCGCTGTGGCGGGCGCAATCGTAGGCGTCCACACCCTTTGGAGCCAGCAGCAAGATCGCGTCGCCGGCGCCCACTGCAGCGAGTTCTCCTGCCGCTACGGCCACGGCGCGTCGGAAGATCCTGGTGTTGAATTCTGCGGGTTTGCCGCAGCCGACGATCAGGAGACGCTGGGCCTTGAGGCCGCGCGGGTCGGTGAGCAGTAAGGTGCGCCCAGGCTGCTTCGGCAGGTCGCCCCGACGGCCAAGTTCGCGCAGCAGCCCTTTGCTCGCCTTGTCGATCTGCCGACCGCGGTCGTCGAGCTTGCCGTCTTCGAACACGCCGAGAACCAGGCAACCGGTCTTAAGGTTCTCGGGTCGTCCACTGCGCACGAAGAATTCCATCTGCTGCTCCTTTTTCTCGCGTCCCTGTGCGGGCAGTACTGCTGCCGTTTGAGGCCGTGCCGGATCTGGATTAAGTTAGCGCCAAAGAGTCCGAGACCGGATCGGGGCGTCCGGTCGTCAAGGGCCCCGGCTGGCGCAGCGAAGGGCGCTAGTCTATCCGAATCACCCATATATGGCGAAGGCCAACCAGCGGGGGACAGTGGCCGGCATCATCGATCGATATGTCATGCGAGAGGTCCTGCGCACGGCCAGTGGCGTCACCGCTGTTTTGCTGCTTATCCTGGTCGGCAATCAGTTCACCCGCGTGCTGGCGAGAGCCGCCGCCGATCGCCTGCCGAAAGAGCACGTGTTCCAGCTGATGGGTCTGACCTCGCTGGAATACCTGACCATACTTCTGCCTCTGGCCCTGTTTTTCTCGGTCATACTGGCCCTGGGCAGAATGTACCAGCACAGCGAGATGGACGCCCTCGGCGCCTGCGGTATCGGTCCGCTGTTGCTATACCGGCCTCTGGGATGGGTGGGATTGTCTGTCGCAGCGGTGGCTGCCTGGCTGGCCTTCCAGATCGGCCCCTGGGTCAATTACAAGATCCATCTGCTGAAGATGGAGGCGCAGCGCCAGCTGCAGGTGGCGCCGGTGGAGCCCGGCCGGTTCCGCAGCACCGCCGACGGCAATCTGGTCTTCTATGCTCGCGCCGCGAATGCGGACGGCCTGCTGCGCGACGTCTTCATCCAATTGCGCGACGGCGAACGGGTGGAGGTGGCGGTCGCGGAAAGCGGCCGCCAGCAGGTATCGGAGGACGGCAGCCGCCGGGAGATCATTCTCTACAACGGCCGACGCTATGTCGGCGTGCCGGGCACCCTGGAGTTCTTGTTCATCGATTTCGCCGAGCACGGCATCCCCATCCTGCTGCCACCGCTCGCGATCGATCCCGAGAATCGCGAGATGCGCCCGACGGCGGATCTGGTGGGCACCGGCAATCCCCGCGACCAGGCCGAGTTGCACTGGCGCATCGCGGCGCCGGTCTCGCTGCTGGTCCTGTTGCTGGTGGCCGTGCCGCTGGCGCGCACCAGTCATCGCGACAGCCGTTTCGCACGCCTGGGACTGGCGATACTGATTTACGTGATCTACAGCAATCTGCTGGGCGTAGGCCGCAGCCTCCTGGAGCGCGGCACGGTGCCGGGGTGGCTCGGCATCTGGTGGGTCCACCTGCTCCCGGTCACGCTGGCGCTGTTGATGCTGGCGGCACAGACCAGGACCTGGCCGTGGCGACGCGGCGGGGCGGCCGCATGATCCTGCTGGACCGCTATCTGTTCATGGCGATCCTGCGGGCGACGCTGATCGTGATGCTGGTGCTGCTCGCGCTGATCGGCTTCGTCAATCTGGCCGCACAACTCGACGACGTCGGCGTGGGCCGGTTCCGCGTCGCCGACGCCATCCTGGTCGTGGTGCTGACCTGGCCGACCAACGCCTTCGACATCTTCCCGATGGTCGTGCTGCTCGGCGCCATGCTCGGCCTGGGGACTCTGGCCAACCGCAGCGAACTGGTGGTGATCCGGGCTGCCGGTGTCAGCAACATCCGGCTGGCGGTGACGATGTTGGTCACCGGCTGCATCCTGGCGTTGGCGGCCGGCGTGCTGGGCGAAGTCGTGGGTCCCCCTGCCGAGCGCTTCAAGCGTGAGTACAAGGCGGAACTCAAGCAGGGCAAGCCGGGCACCAGCCGGCTCGCCGGCACGTGGCTCCGGGACGGTCCGCGGATCCTGAATATCCTGCAGGTACAGGACCCGTCGAGCCTCGCGGGTGTGTACAGTTTCGAGTTTGACGATGCCGGAAAGCTGCGCGCGATCGGCCGTGCTCGCAGTGCCCGCAAGCTGGAAGGCGACCGCTGGCAGCTACTCGACTACTCGGCGACGCGGGTCGATGGAGAAATCGCAGCCATCGACGAATCGGCACCCCGTCTGCTTGAGACGCGCCTGGCTCCGGAGGTACTCGAGCTCTCCATCGTCGAACCCAGTCGGCTGTCGACACCCAGTCTGATGGAATACGTGGACTATCTGAGGGACAACCAGCTTGATGCAGACAGCTATGAGCTGGCGCTCTGGTCCCGCTGGGCGAACGCCTGCGCCGTGATCCTGATGGTGCTGCTGGCGCTGCCGTTCGTATTCGGCCCGTTGCGCAGCGGTGGTAATGGCGTACGCATGGTGATCGGGGTGCTGATCGGAGTCACCTATTTTCTTGCCAGCGGTGCGCTCGCCAACAGCGCTGCGGTGTTCGATACGCCGCCGCTGCTGGCCGCCTGGTCACCGGTGATGCTGTTGGGACTCGCGGCCGCTGTAGGACTGGCGAGGATCCGCTAGCGCTGGCGCGGTTCCCTGGGGAGATGCACCACGCGGGTGCCGCTGAGACGGTCATGCCAGGCGAGGTCGCGGCGGTCGATCAGGATCCATATATAGCCGAGTCCTGCGGGCAGCGCCGCCAAGCACGCTGCCGCCAGCCGTCCCAGTGCTCGTGGCAGACTGATGGTCCCGCCGGGGGCTCCATCCCGGACCAGCTTCAGGCGCCAGGCGCGCATGCCGATGGTCTGGCCGCCGCGCATCCAGAAGCCGCAGAAAAAGCCGACGATGACCAGCACCAGCAGGAAGCGGAACCACAGGCGGCCGGCCGCGACCGCTTCACCGCCGGTCAGCGCCAACGCCGCAAACCCGGCCAGCATCAGCAGGGCCGCGACGACCAGCGAGTCGTAAGCCATGGCGCCGAGGCGCCGCAACAGACCGGCATTTGGCGGGGTCGCCGGCTCGGGTACCGCCGGATGTTCGGTCACCGCCGCGAGCCTGACCGGGGCCGGGATCTCCGCCACAAGGACGCGGTGGCCAGCCCCGGCAACAGCCAGAGCGCGAGCCCGCCGCCACCACCACCGCCACCGGGGGGCGGGGGAGCCGGCCCGGGCGCCTCGGCCGTGCGGCAACCCGGGTCCCGATCGGCTGGCGCCGCGGCGTTCTCATCGTTTGCCACGAACACCGTGACGGTGCAGTCACGCCCGCCGGCATCGGTCTCGTCGCCGGCTTCGTTCTCGTAGCCGACCCAGTGACCCCCCGCCCAGTCCGCGCGCGTGGACGGGTCGGCATCCAGCGCCGCCATCATCATGTCGGTCGTGGCGACGGCCAGCACGCCGGTCACGGCGCTGTCGGCCGGCGTGCTGGCCGGCACCGTAAAGCTGACCGCCAGGGCGTCGTCCCGATAGCGCAGATAGCCATTGCCGTCGGCGCCGGAGACATCGAGCCAGTTTCCACCGGTGCCGTTGATCGGGACGTCGGTGCCGGCGTCGGTGAGGGACGGGAACTGGAGCACGAGGTTCGGGAACGCGGCGGCATTCTGGCCAGGGTAATTGCCTATCTGGCCGCCGTCGTTGCGCCAGCGCATGGGCCGGTTGAAGGCGAGCCACAGCCGGTATTCGCGGCCGGGCACCAGCGCCCGATCGGTGCTCACCTGCAAGCGCCGTCCGGCGCCATCCGGCACCCAGCTGGCCGAGTAACGCAGCGCGCCGCTCGCGCCATCGCGGATCTCCACCGCCTGTACCCGCGGCAGGTCGGCCTGGCGGTACAAGCCGGCCAGCACCATGGACGCCACTTCGTCGCGCATCCGCGCCACCTGATTGTCCGGCATCATGAAGCCGCTGTGGCCGTGGTTTGTGCCGCCATAATCGGAACCACCATTCAGGGGCTCAATCTCCAGGGTCCAGGCCGGAATCTGGAAAGTGCGGGCGAAATAGTCGGAGGTCAGCCCGATACCGGATCTCGAATCCGGACCGAAGCGATACTTGTTACCGAGTACGGCGCGCATTCGCGCGACCAGGCTGGTGGTGATGTTGTCGCGCCGGGTGTTGCCCGTCAGCGGCGTGAAAAAAATCTGCGAGAAGGAGTGGATGTCGGAGAAGAACCGCAAACGCGCCACGGGCGCGATCTGGGCGGCGGCCACCAATGCCTGGATCTCCGGCTCGCTTTCGGGTGCGGGCCCGCGGAAGACCAGGCTCACCGGATTCGAACTGGATCCGCCGTTCTGACCCCAGCCCCGGGCACCGTTGCGGTTGAGATCGACACCGTAGAAGTTGTCGCTGGTGGCGTCGATGTCCTCATCTACCGGCTCGGCGCCGAGCGGATTCTGCATGTTTTTGCGCCGCATCCGTCCGTCCCGGGGCTGCAGTTCCGAGGCGGTGAAGCGATCCGGGAAGCCCTGTGTCTGCACGAATCCGTCTACATTCAATACCGGCACGATCAGCACCGACAGATTCTCGCTCAGGTACTGGCCGAATCCGGCGTCGTTCTGGATCTCGACCAGCTGTTCGTAGATTTCCGTGACCGCCTCCGGCGATTGCCACTCGCGGGCGTGGATGGTGCCGTTGATCAGCGCTGCCGCCTCGGTGCCGCCGTCAGTCGTGTTCCGATCGCCGTCGCCGAGGACGTAGACCCAGATGTCGCGGCCGGCCAGCGTCTGGCCCAGGATTTCGCTGCTGACCGTCGCGTTGTCAGCGTCTAGCGACTGGTGGCGCTCGAACAGGCTCTGATAGGTGCGAAAGCCCGCTACGCCGGTCAGGGAGTCGACCGGGATCGGGACGTCGTAGCCCAGCGCCACGTTGTTGCCGGTGTCGTTATCCCGGGTGTAGCGGAATTGCGCGTCGCGGCAGGAGGGGTCGTTGGGGTTGGTGATCGTGCCCGCGTTATCGAACTGACAGGCAGCCTCGGCAGCGAGCGGGCTGGCCCCCAGCAGTGCCAGCCCGAGCGCGCCACAGATCAATCGCGAAGCCATGACGGCACCTCCGCGACCAGTTCCGCCGGCGCGTCCGGACGACGTGCGAACGCCGCGAGGTGATCGTCGGCGCGGCCGTCTCGGGCGAGCCGCAAGGCGAGCAGGGCGCGGCGCCGGGCGAGCGGGTCACCGGCCTGGTCCAGCACGGCAGCCAGCTGATCGATGATGCCCGCATCGGCGCTCCGGGCGAGAGCGGCGGCGGCGCTGGCGCCTCGGGGACCGCCGAGGGCATCGAACAACAGGCGCCGCGCCGCCGGCTCGGACCCGGCAAAAGGCGCGAGCCGGAGCATGGCCGCGGACGCGGTCTCTTCCCTCAGCGTGGCGCCGGCGAGCAGCGCCGTCGCCTGGCTGCCCCAGGCTGAGGGGTCAAACTCGACGACGGCGCGAGTGGCTGCCTCCGGTGGCGCGTCCCGGACCACCGTCTGCCACAAGCGGGCGTCTCCACTGGCCAGAGCCGCCGTCACGGCGAGCCCGGCGACCGGCTGTCCCGATGCCAGCCTATCGGCAAGCTCTCCCGAGAACGCCGCCAGGCGCGCCGGCCCGGCGGCGGAAAACGCTTCCTCGATTCCCCGCCGCGCCGCCTCGGTGCCTCCGAGATAGGCGTCGATGGCCGCGAGGTCGCCCTGATCCAGCGCCGTGGCGGCCATCTCGCGCGCCGCCGTCTCCTGCCAGCGTCGCTCGACGAATCTCGCGGCGGCGGCGACGTCATAGGCGGGGTACGGCTGCGGGTGCCCGTGTTCCTCCATGACCAGCCAGGTCCTGACCTGGTAGCCGGTCAGGGACCCGACAGCGGCCCGCAGCGGCGGCGTCGGTCCGATAGTGGCCAGCCCCAGCAGGGTCTCACGCAGCAGTTTCTCCCTTGCCGGCTCGCTCAATCCCGGGTCGGTCTTCAGCTGCTGCAGATGGGCGGTCAGGCCGCCCATGTTCTTGCCTTCCAGCAGGCTCGCGGATTTTGCGGCCAACTGCTCGTAGCGCGCACCCCCGATGGATTCGGCTACCTTGCCGGTAGTGGTCACGTGCGAGGGCGCGGCCGCGACTGTCGCCGCCGAAACACAGCAGGCCAGGACAATACCGAGACCGGCCGCTGCGGTATTTGAAAGTCGAGTCATGCAGACTCCTGTGCGTGGAGGTCCCCGACCAGACTAGCGCCGATTGCGCTGGCCGCAAAGCGGTCAGCCCGGGGGCGATTCCGATCCCTCACCGGTGTTTAGACTTCCGCGCTGATGTCTTGTTCAAAAGATTGCGGCCGGACCGTCGCGCGATTCGGTGGGAACTGCAAAGGAACTGACGGGAACGGGCGATACCCGGCCGGCTGGCTTGCGCACAATACTCCGCAGACTCGCTCATGGGTCTCCCCAAAAACGCGAGGCGGACATCCAGAATCCGCAGCGTTCCTTCAACCCGGCCTCGTGCCGGGTTTTTTTTGGGTCTCACCCACGGCCTCGCCGGGTCATAGTCCTGAAGCACCGGCGGCTGCAAAGACCCTGACGGGAAATGCCAATAACCGGGCGCGGTCTCTTCGTAGACTATGGCCCCTTCGAAATTCACACGGATCTCGACCGGGAGTCCTGTATGGACGTCTTCCTCGCCTGTGGCGCGTTGGTGTTGTTGTATTTTCTGTTGTTCGGCCTGTTCGACCGCAGTCATCTGGCCACGGCCACTGTGTTCGCCCTGTTCTTTTCCGGCTATGCATTCCTCGAAGCGGCCGGTTGGCTCGCCGCAAGCTCCGGCGTAGCGGCGGTTCCTCTGTTGTTGTTCGCGATCTGGGCGGCCAGCAATGTAGACGCCGGCTAGCGCCGCACGTCCGCGGTCCTGTTGCGAAACAGATGGGGCCGGGCAGACGGGGAGGGGGTGGTACTCCGTAGGGGATTCGAACCCCTGTTACCGGCGTGAGAGGCCAGCGTCCTAACCACTAGACGAACGGAGCACAGATTTCCCGTCTTCAGGGCGGACCAGATCCGAAAAATTCATCCGAATCAGGCCGGTGCGTTCCAGGCGGCGTGATATTATACCGGCCGCTCGCATTTGCTCAAGCGCACATTATTTGAATCACACAGCCTCAAACACCCGGCACGAAGGTCCGGTCATCGTCCCCCGGCCCGACCACAACGTCTCCCGGTCCCAGATCTCCAAGAACGCTCTACGGGTCCTCTACCGTCTGAAGGACGCCGGCTACAAGGCGTTCCTGGTCGGCGGTGGCGTGCGTGATCTGCTGCTGGGACGCGAGCCGAAGGACTTCGACATCGTCACCGACGCGCTACCCGAGGAAGTCCGGCGGCTGTTCCGAAACAGCCGGCTGATCGGGCGCCGGTTCCGGCTGGCCCACGTCCACTTCGGCCGCGAGATCATCGAGGTGGCGACCTTCCGCGCCGCCCGGGATGCCGAGCCGGAACAGGACCGTGACCCGCACATCGACCGCCAGACCGACGCCGGCGGACGCATCCTCAGGGACAACGTCTACGGTGACATCGATGAAGACGTCTGGCGTCGGGATTTCACCTGCAATGCGCTCTATTACAATATCGCCGATTTCTCGATCTGGGACTATGCGGGCGGCGTGCAGGACATCCTCGATGGCACGATCCGGCTCCTCGGTGAGCCCGAAGCGCGCTATCGGGAGGATCCCGTCAGGATGCTCCGGGCGGTGCGCTTCGCGGCCAAGCTCGGATTCCGCTTCGATCCGGCCACCGAGGCGCCGCTGCTGGCGCTGGGCGATCTGCTCGACGAGGTCCCTGCCGCCCGACTGTTCGATGAAACGCTCAAGTTGTTCCTGTCGGGCCACGCGGTGCAATCCTACGAGTTGCTCAGGCACTACGGCCTGTTCGGCTACTTGTTCCCCTCGACCGATGAGGAACTCGACCGGGAGCACAATGAGAGCTTCCGCGCGCTCGTGCTCAAAGCGCTCGAGAACACGGATGAGCGTGTCGCCGCTAATCAGCCGGTGACGCCCATGTTCCTGCTCGGCGTGTTCCTGTGGCAGCCGGCCGTCAACCTGGCTGAGAAACTACGTGAATCCGGCGACGCGCCCATGCAGGCGATGATCGAGGCCGCCGACACGGTGCTCCGGGCCCAGCAGCGTCATGTCTCCATCCCGCGCCGCTTCGGCACGCCGATGCGGGAGATGATGAGCATGCAGCTGCGGATGCGTAACCAGCACGGCCGCCGCGCACTGCGCATGCTGGAGCATCCCCGGTTCCGCGCCGCCTTCGATTTCCTGCGCCTGCGCGTGGCCGCCGGCGACGAGCAGGCCGACGTATTCGAATTCTGGCAGCGTCTCGAGTCCATGGACGATGAGCATCGCAAGAGCGCGGTCAGCCCGAAGCGCGGCGAGCGCAGCCGGCGCCGTCGTCCGCGCCGAAGAAAAAAGAAGTCTTCCTGAGGCCCCGCCCGGTGCAGCGCTGGATCCCCGCGTTCGTCGCTCTGGGCAGTAACCTGGGCGACCCGGTCCGGCAGGTCATGGCAGCGATGGACTCACTGGCCGGGATGGACGGCTCGCGGTTGGTCGCCCGGTCTCCCTTGTATCGTTCCGCGCCGTTGGGCCCGCAGGATCAGCCCCGGTACATCAACGCCGTGGCCGGTCTGCTTACCCGCCGGGACCCGCATCAGTTGCTGGACGACCTGCAGGCGCTGGAGCGCGAATCAGGCCGCAGCCGGGAAGGCGAGCGCTGGGGGCCGCGCATCCTGGATCTGGACCTGCTGCTGTTCGGTCAGGAGATCATCGACGACCAGCGCCTGGTCATTCCTCACCCAGGGCTGACAGAGAGGAACTTCGTCGTCTACCCTCTGGCTCACATAGCCCCGGATCTGAGTCTCCCGGACGGTCGCCGGCTGGCGGTCATCGCGGAACGGCTCGGCCGCGAGGGGCTGGAAGAGATTTCGTCCGCAGACCACGTCCGGGATCACGCGCCTTGAGTCAGCTGCCTCGCTATATAGTGTTCGAAGGTCCGATCGGCGTCGGCAAGACAAGCCTCGCCCGCCGCGTGGCGACCGCTCTGGAATACGACCTGGTGCTCGAAAAGGCGGAGGAGAACCCCTTCCTCGAACGCTTCTATCGGGACCCGGTCAACGCCGCGCTGCCGACCCAACTGCACTTCCTGTTCCAGCGCGCGCGGCAGATTCAAGCCCTGCGCCAGAACGATCTCTTCACGCCGGCCAGGGTGGCCGATTTCTTGCTGGACAAGGATCGACTGTTCGCACAGTTGACTCTCGGCGACGAGGAGTACCGGCTCTACGAGCAGGTGTATCAGCAGCTCTCCCTGGACGCGCCGGTGCCGGATCTGGTGGTCTATCTGCAGGCGCCGGCAGAGGTCCTGCTCGCACGTGTCCGTCACCGCGGAATCGCATACGAGCAGCGCATCCAGCAGGATTACCTGCGCCGCCTCGGCGACGCCTATCTGCAGTTCTTCCACCGCTACGATCGTTCGCCTCTGCTGATCGTCAACGCTTCATCGATCGATCCGGTTCACAACACCGCCGACTTCCAGCAGCTGCTGGAGCGGATCCTGACCGCCAGCAGCGGACGGCATTATTTCAATCCAGAACCCTTCGTGACTGCCTGAGGTCGCGTTGATGTTTGGCCATCCCTAGTCCATCCTGATCCCGATTCGATCCAGAGCCGCCGCCATGTCCCTTTACAGTCACTTGCAGGAACGCAGTCCCACCGAGAAACCGGTGACGGTGTCGACCCTGGTCGGCATGAAGGCGGCCGGCGAACCCATCGCCTGTCTGACCGCCTATGACGCCAGTTTCGCGGCGCTGGTCGACGACGCCGGCGTCGACGTGGTGCTGGTGGGGGATTCCCTGGGGATGGTCGTCCAGGGCCACGACACGACCGTGCCCGTGACCATGGAACACATGGTCTATCACACCCGATGCGTGTCCCAGGGTCTGCGGCGAGGCTTCCTGGTGGCCGACATGCCGTTCGCCAGCTACGCGTTGCCGGAACAGGCGTTGGCCAATGCCGCCCGCCTGATGCAGGAGGGCGGTGCCAAGATGGTCAAGCTGGAAGGCGGCATGCTCCAGGTCCGGACCGTGGAGTTCCTGGCCGGCAGGGATATCCCGGTCTGCGCCCATATCGGCCTGACCCCGCAATCCGTGCACAAGCTGGGCGGGTTCAAGGTCCAGGGCCGCGACGAGGAGGCGGCGCGACGGATGATCGAGGAGGCCCGGGCGCTGGAGGATGCGGGCGCCGACATCGTGCTGCTGGAATGCGTTCCCTCCGAGGTGGGTGCCTCGGTGCGCGAAGCGGTCAAGGTGCCGGTGATCGGCATCGGTGCGGGCCCCGCCGTGGACGGTCAGATCCTGGTGCTCTACGACATCATCGGTCTGACACCGGGTCGCATGCCGCGATTCGTCAAGAATTACATGGACCAGGCGGCGACGCCGCTGGAAGCGGTCGCCGCCTACGTGGCGGAGGTCAAGGCCCGGTCCTATCCGGCCGCGGAACACTGTTTCACCTGAGGTCGGCGCGGGAGGCCGGGTCCACACCATGTTCGTCGTCTCCGATGTAACGGAACTCAGGAAGCGCGTCGGGCGCTGGAAAGCGGCCGGCGAGCGGGTCGGATTCGTGCCTACCATGGGCAACCTCCATGCAGGCCATATGAGTCTCGTGCGCCTGGCCCAGGACAATGCGGACCGGGTGATCGTGAGCATCTTCGTCAACCCGTTGCAGTTCGCGCCTGACGAGGATTACGAATCCTATCCACGCACGGAGCAGGACGATCGTGACCGGCTCGTCGATGCCGGCGTCGACGCCTTGTTCCTCCCAAGCGACCGGGAGATCTATCCGCGGGGGACGGATGCGGTCACCTACGTAGAAGTGCCCGGATTGTCGGACATCCTCTGCGGGGGCTATCGGGAGGGTCATTTCCGCGGCGTCGCCACCATCGTGACCAAGCTGTTCAACCTGGTGGAGCCGGATCTCGCGGTCTTCGGCGAAAAGGATTATCAGCAGCTGATGGTGATCCGGCGCCTGGCCCATGATCTGTGTTTCCCGGTGGAAGTGGTCAGCGCGCCGACCCATCGCGAGGCCGACGGTCTCGCCATGAGTTCGCGCAACCGTTATCTGGATGCCAGCGAGAGGGCAGCGGCGCCAGCCCTGTTCCAGACCCTGAGGCAGACCGCCGCGGCCCTGGCAGTCGGTCTCGACGAGTTCGAGCAACTGACGCAGCAGGGTGCGGCGATGCTCGAGGCGGCCGGGTTCCGGCCGGATTATTTCGAGATCCGGGATGCCGAGACCCTGGGCGAGGCGCGACCGGGGCGTGATCTGGTGGTGATGGCCGCTGCCTGGCTGGGCCGCGCGCGTCTGATCGATAACCTGCGGGTCGATGCGAACGGTCAGGATCCGGAGTCGGCCTCGTGCTGAGCGAGTGCCCAGATCACGTGCTCCCGTACCAGAGCGGACGGGTGGTCACTCCTTGAGCGCAGAGCCCCGATGACGGCGTCGGTGCCCGGGGCGTTACCCAGGGCCACCGCCAGATTGCGCAACCAACGCTCGTGCCCGATTCGCCGGATAGCGCTGCCGGCGGTCCGCTCCAGGAAGGTCTCCTCGCTCCAGCTGAACAGTTCGATCAGGCTGGCCGAATCGAGGCCGTGTCTCACCGCGAAGTCCGATTCGACGCTGAGACTCGCGAACTTGTTCCACGGGCATACCAGCTGGCAATCGTCGCAGCCGTAGATCCGGTTCCCCATGTCCCTGCGGAATGCCTCCGGTATGGAGCCCCGGTGCTCGATCGTCAGATAGGAGATGCAGCGCCGGGCGTCCAGTTCCCAGGGGCCGACGATGGCGTCCGTGGGGCAGACATCGATGCATGCGGTGCAGCTGCCACAATGTTCTGTCGCCGGCTCGGCGACGGGCAGCCTCAGGTCCGTGTAGAGCTCACCCAGGAAGAACCAGGAGCCGGCGCGGCGGTTGATCAGATTGGTGTGTTTGCCGATCCAGCCCAAACCTGCGTTGCGCGCCAGCGCTTTCTCCAGCACCGGCGCGCTGTCGACGAAGACCCGGTACCCGAAGTCGCCGATGCGGTGTTCGATCCGCTCGGCCAGACGCTGAAGACGCTGCCGCATCACCTTGTGGTAATCGCGTCCCAGGGCGTAGCGCGAGACGAACGCGAGTCCCGGATCGTCGATCACTGCCCAGGCATCGCGCGCCGCCGGCGGCAGGTAATCCATGCGCACCGATATAACCGACAGAGTACCCGGCCGCAGCGCCTGTGGGCGGCTGCGGCGAGTCCCGTGACGCGACATGTAGTCCATCTCGCCGTGGCGTCCGGCCGCCAGCCAGCGCTGCAGGCGCAGTTCGTCTTCAGCCAGGTCGGTGCCGGTGATGCCGACCTGCTGGAAACCCAGCTCCCGTCCCCATGCTTTGATCAGGGACACGAGATCATCGGGTCGGGTGTCTGAGGAAGCGGAGTCCACGGGGCGGCGTGCTGTATCGGCGGCGGAGACCCGGCCAGTATAATCGCGGACATGAGCGGCTTACCCGAAAGTCTCTATGCAGCGGCCGGCGTCCGGGAAATGGACCGGCGCACGATCGAGGACTTCGACGTGCCGGGTTACACACTCATGTGCCGTGCCGGTGCCGCCACATTCCATGCCCTGGACCGACGCTGGCCGGAGCGCCCGCTGAAGGTGATCTGCGGCGCCGGCAACAACGCCGGCGACGGATACGTGATCGCGCGACTGGCCCTGGAGGCGGGTCGTCAGGTTGATGTTATCGCCCTGCTCGAACCGGACCGTCTGGGCGGCGACGCCCTCACGGCGGCGCAGGATTACGCCGATGCCGGCGGCGTCGTCGGGCCCTGGCCGGCGGATATCGGGGGCGGGTCCGCGGATGATGATCCGCCGCTGATCGTCGACGCCTTGCTTGGCACGGGTCTGGACCGGGATGTCGGCGGCCGTTTCGCCGAAGCGGTGACAGCGATCAACGCGGCACCCGGGCCGGTCGTGGCGGTGGATATCCCCAGCGGGATGCAGGCGGATACCGGACGGGTCATGGGCGTGGCCGTGTCCGCTGATCTGACCGTAACCTTCGTGGGCATGAAGGCAGGACTCCTGACCGGGCGCGGTCCTGCCCTGTGCGGAGAAATCCTGTTCGACGATCTGGGCGCTCCGATCGCCGCCAGCGAGGGTGTGCCATTGCGAGCCCGGCGGATCACGTCGACGGAAATCCGTCGCTGTCTGCCGCCGCGGCCGGCAGACGCGCACAAGGGGCTGTCGGGTCACGTGCTGGTGATCGGTGGCGGGCCGGGTATGCCGGGCGCCGCACGGCTGGCGGGTGAAGCGGCGCTGAGGGCTGGCGCCGGTCTGGTCTCCGTGGCCACCATCCCCGAGCATGTGGCGGTGATCGCCGCCGCGCGACCGGAACTGATGTGCGCCGGCGTTCGGGATGCCGCCGATCTGGCGACGCTGTTCGAGCGGGCGTCGGTGATCGCGCTGGGACCGGGTCTCGGACAGAGCGACTGGGCCGGGGCGGTCGCCGATGCCGCGCTCGCCAGCGGCTTGCCTGTCGTGCTGGATGCGGACGGTCTGAATCTGCTCGCGGCCGCGCCGCGGAACCGTCCGGACTGGGTCCTGACCCCCCACCCCGGCGAGGCCGCGAGATTGCTGGATTCGGATACCGACACCATCCAGCGGGACCGTTTTGCCGCTGTCGCCCGGCTCGCCGAGCGCTACGGTGGCACGGCCGTGCTCAAGGGTGCCGGCACGCTGGTCCAGACCGGCGACGAGACCCCCTGGCTGTGTGCGGCCGGCAACCCGGGCATGGCGGTGGCGGGAATGGGCGACGTGTTGACCGGCACCATCGCGGCCGTGGCCGCCCAGTGCAAAGAGCTGGGTCCGGCCGCCCGCTGCGGGGTCCTGATCCACGCTCGCGCCGGCGACCTTGCAGCAGGCACCTATCGTCGGGGCATGCTGGCATCGGATCTGCTCGGGCCCATCCGGCAGCAGGTCAATCCCCCGTGACGGAAATTTTGCTGGCCGACGCCGGGGCCACCGAGCGCCTCGGTGCGGGTCTGGCCGGCATCCTCAGGGATCGCCCCGGAGCCTGGCTGATCGCCCTGGCGGGGCCGCTGGGGGCGGGCAAGACGACCCTGGCGCGCGGATTCCTGCGGGCGCTCGGTCATGACGGCCGCGTCCCGAGCCCGACCTATACCCTGATCGAACCCTACGAACTCGATGGCCGCCCGGTCTTGCACCTGGATCTTTACCGTCTCTCGGACCCGGAGGAACTGGAGTACCTGGGATTCCGCGATGTGTTCGAGGGGGGCGCATTGGTGCTGGTCGAGTGGCCCGAGCGGGCCGGCGATCGCCTGCCGGATGCGGACATCCGGATCAGCCTCTCCCTGGCCGGTGAGGGTCGCCGAGCCGCGTTCGCAGCGCTGACCCCGAGAGGCGCCGAGGTGGTCGATGCCCTGACCGCCGGCCTTCCAGGGCCTTGATCTCCATTAAGGTTCAGGGACAGGTTCGCTCGCCAAGCTACTAATAATTCTACGAGAATCTTGCGCTCCGAGGCCGGCTATGGTTAAAGTTGATCCTCGAAAAACGCAATAAGCCCGGGAAGGTAAACATTGTTTCCCCGGGCCGTGTGGGGAGACGCGAGGGGAAATGTCTGCCTGGTCCATCAGGATCGCAGCCTTGCCGGCCGCCTTGGCGCTGGTGGTGGCGACTGCCTTCGGCGCCGCCAGCGACGGCGTCGACAAGATCCGTATTGCCGCCGCCAGCGGTTCTACCCGCGTGGTGCTCGATCTCAAACGCCCGGTCGGCCACACCGTTTTCACCCTCTCGAATCCGGCACGCGTGGTCGTCGATCTGCACGGCACCACCATCGACGCCGGCAACGTCGGCGTCCCGGGCCCGACCGGCGTCGTCAAACGCGTGCGTCTGGCTAATCGGCACAATGGCGATGCCCGGGTGGTCCTGGATCTGGCTGAACCGGCGCGGCCGCGCTCTTTCCCGGTGCCGCCTGACGGCAACAGCGGACATCGACTGGTCATCGACCTGGAACGTCTCGGCGCGGGCCGGGTGGTCAAGGCCACGCCAGATGGTGGACGCGGACGCAACATCATTGTGGCGCTGGATGCCGGTCACGGCGGCAAGGATCCGGGCGCGATCGGCCGTCGGGGCACGCGCGAGAAAGACGTCGTGCTGCAGATCGCCCGGCGCCTGAAGGCACGGATCGATCGGGAACCCGGGATGGAGGCGTATCTGACCCGGGACGGAGATTACTTCGTGCCGCTGCGCGAGCGCATCGCGCGGGCGCGCCGACAACGCGCCGATCTGTTCGTCTCCATCCACGCCGATGCCTTCAAGAATCGCCAGGCCAGGGGCTCTTCTGTCTACGTGCTGTCTCCGCGCGGCGCCTCCGACGAGGCCGCGCGCTGGCTGGCGGCGAGGGAGAACGCCGCCGACCTGGTCGGCGGTGTGAGTCTGGACGACAAGGACGCCATGCTGGCATCGGTATTGCTCGATCTTTCTCAGACCGCGTCCATCGACGCCAGTGTCAACGTCGCCGACCAGGTCCTGAACCGGCTGGGCACAGTGGGCCGACTCCATCGAAGCAGCGTCGGCCGGGCGGGCTTCCTGGTGCTGAAGTCGCCCGACATCCCGTCGATCCTGGTCGAGACTGCGTTCATTTCCAACCCTGACGAAGAGGCCCAGCTCAAGAACGCGCGGCACCAGGAGGCGCTGGCCGGCGCCATCGTCGACGGCATCCGCACGTATTTCTACGATAATCCGCCGCCGGGCACGCTGCTGGCCGTGGAGGGACCGCCGGCTCGCACCCGGTCTGTCGAGCACATCATCGTGCGCGGGGAGACCCTGTCCGGGATCGCTTCCCGCTATAACGTGTCCCTGTCGGCCCTGCGGCGCCACAACCGACTCAAGAACGATCGTATCCGGATCGGCCAGGTATTACAGATCCCGTCCGCAAGCGGTTCCTGATTCCGGCTGGTCGACGGCGGGGGACGGGCGCCGGGCATTTCCGGTATCCTTCCGGATTCGCCATGCCCATCCGTGAGCTTCCCACTCAACTGGTCAACCAGATCGCCGCCGGCGAGGTCATCGAACGCCCCGCCTCGGTGCTCAAGGAGCTGCTGGAAAACAGCCTCGACGCCGGCTCAGAGCGCATACAGATCGAGGTGGAGAACGGCGGCCTGAGCTTATGCCGGGTGCGTGACGATGGTGCCGGCATCCCGGCCGCGGAACTCCCGCTGGCTGTGGCGCGCCACGCGACCAGCAAGATCGCCAGCCTCGACGACCTGGAGCGCGTGGGGACCCTCGGATTCCGCGGTGAGGCCCTGCCCAGCATCGCCTCGGTATCCCGTCTGACCATGACCTCGCGGCCAGCCGCCGAGGCGGCTGGCTGGCGGCTTGAAGTGGAGGGCGGCCGCCATGACGCCGGACAGCCCGCGGCCCATCCGCCCGGGACCACGGTCGAGGTGCGGGATCTGTTCTACAACACGCCTGCGCGGCGCAAGTTCATGCGCACCGAACGGACGGAATTCGGACATCTGGACCGGATCGCCCGACGCGTGGCCCTGAGTCGTTTCGACGTCGCCTTCCGGCTGGTGCACAACCAGCGCGCGGTGTTCGATCTGCGCCCGGCCCTGGACCAGAGTGCGATGGATCGCAGAGTCGCGGACGTGTGCGGCGCCGCGTTTCTGGAACAGTCGCTGTTCGTCAGCCATCAGGCGTCGGGCATGCGCCTGTGGGGTTGGCTGGGTCTGCCCACCTTCTCGCGCTCTCAGGCGGATCTCCAGCACGTATTCCTGAACGGACGGATGGTGCGCGACAAGGTGATCAGTCATGCCGTGCGCGCGGGCTACAGCGATGTACTGTTCCATGGACGCCACCCCGCCTATCTGCTCTATCTGGAGATGGACCCGGCGCTGGTCGATGTGAATGCGCATCCGACCAAACACGAGGTGCGCTTCCGTGAGTCCGGCAGCGTGCATGCGTTCCTTTCTCACACGGTCGAGCAGGCTCTCGCGGAGACCCGTCCGGGAGAACGCACGCCGATGCCGGCCGCGCTCGCGGGCCCCGGCCAGTCGCCGGCCGGCGCAACCCGGCCGGGTCTGCAGCAGCCTATGCGGCTGGGGGTGTCGGAACCCGGCGCGCTGGCTGCCTTCGAACGTCTGGCGGCGGAGCCGGCGACCGAGGGCGGGACGGAAGCCGAGGAATTGCCTCTGGGTAGCGCCCTGGCGCAGTTGCACGGCGTCTACATCCTCGCCCAGAACCGGCACGGCCTGGTTCTGGTCGACATGCACGCCGCCCATGAGCGCATCGTCTACGAAGGGTTGAAAAGGGCCATGGGCGAGGGCGTGATCCGCTCGCAGCCGCTGCTCGTCCCGGTCAATATCCGGGTCAGCGCGACCGAGGCCGATCTGGCGGAGGAGCAGGCGGAAGCGCTGACGACGCTGGGTTTCGAAGTCCGGCGCACCGGCGCCGAAACCCTGTCGGTACGGCAGGTGCCGGGGCTGTTGCGAGAGGCCGATGCCGAGGCGCTCATCCGGGACGTGCTGTCCGATTTCGCCAGCAGCGGCGGCAGCCGCCGGGTGGAGCAGCAGGTGAACGAGATGCTCGCCACCATGGCCTGCCACGGCTCGGTGCGCGCCAACCGGCGGCTCACCATTCCGGAGATGAATGCGCTGCTGCGTGACATGGAGCGGACCGAGCGCAGCGATCAATGCAATCACGGCCGGCCGACCTGGACCCAGCTGGCGATGGAAGATCTGGACCGGTTGTTCCTTCGCGGGCGCTGAGGCGTGAGCCGGCATCCGGAAATGCCCCTGGTCGTGTTGCTGATGGGGCCGACCGCCACCGGCAAGACCGATCTGGCGGCGGCCCTGCATCAGGCCCTGCCGCTGGAGGTCGTGAGCGT